>DATGIX010000038.1:0-32233 GCA_035295505.1 Puia sp.
TTTTATAGTAACAAGCGGTTTGAAAGCCGGCGAAACCGTAGTCCTGGAAGGCCTTGTTGGATTAAAAGACAACACCGAGATTATACCAAAGCAGGCAACTGCTGATTCAGTTTACAAAAATTTCAAATAATCATTTGATAATAAAATGATCAAAACATTTATTAAGCGGCCGGTATTAAGCACGGTTATTTCGGTCATCATTGTGTTGCTTGGAATTTTAGGGTTGCTCAAATTGCCCATTGAACAATATCCAAATATTGCGCCGCCAACAGTGAATGTATCCGCATTCTACACAGGGGCGAATGCAGAAGTTGTTTTAAGAAATGTGATCATTCCATTAGAAGAAGCCATTAATGGTGTTGAAGGGATGACATACATGACATCATCTGCAGGGAATGACGGAAGCGCATCCATACAAGTTTATTTTCAGGTGGGCACAGATCCTGATAAAGATGCAGTGAACGTTCAGAATCTTGTATCCAGTGCAACCAGCCAGTTGCCGCAAGATGTAGTAAAAACAGGTGTCACTGTAAGGAAACAGCAAAGCAGTATGGTGTTGATATTTGCGCTCTACAGCGATAAGCCAGCTTATGATCAAACATTCTTGCAGAATTATGCCAACATTAATATTCTTCCACAGATAAAAAGAGTTCCCGGTGTAGGAAATGCACGTGCATTTGGTACCCGCGATTACTCTATGCGCATTTGGCTCAAGCCCGATCTCATGTCTGTGTATGGGCTTACTCCTCAGGATGTTTCAGATGCATTGGGTGAGCAAAACATGGATGCCGCTCCAGGAAAATTTGGCGAGAATGGGAACCAGAGCTTTCAATACGTGATTACATATACTGGTAAACTGCAAAGTGTAAGTCAATTTGAAAATATTATTATCAAAGCAAAAACAAATGGACAGTTATTGCACCTGAAAGATATTGCAAGAGTAGAAATTGGTGCGCTCCTCAATTCGTATGCAGCTGCATACAAAGGCCATCCTGCAAGCGGGATGGCAATCAGTCAAACACCCGGATCCAATGCAAGGGATGTTATCAATTTATCGAAACAGGCGATGGATGAAGCAAGCAAATCTTTTCCTGACGGAATCCATTATGCTATAGTTGTAGATATTAATCGCTTTTTAGGCGCTTCTATTGAAAAAGTAATAACGACACTTCTTGAATGTTTTGCGCTCGTGTTTTTGGTCATCTTTCTTTTTTTGCAAGACATACGTTCAACACTCATTCACGGGATTTCTGTTCCTGTTTGTATTATCGGAACATTTTTCTTTTTATACATTTTTGGATATAGTATTAACCTTCTTACTTTATTTGCGCTAGTACTCGCCATCGGAATTGTGGTGGATGATGCAATCGTTGTGGTGGAAGCAGTTCACGCAAAATTAGAGCACGGTTATGAATCGCCGCGCAAAGCTGCCATTGATGCAATGAGTGAAATAACGGGTGCGATTTTATCCATCACTTTGATAATGGCTGCGGTGTTTATACCAGTCACTTTTGTCGGCGGCTCAACAGGAGTTTTTTATAAACAATTCGGCGTTACGCTTGCTGTTTCCATTGGCATTTCTGCAATAAATGCATTAACACTTTGTCCTGCTCTTGCTGCTATGTTCTTGCGGCCGCCCAAACATGTGATGCATGAAAAAAGAAATTTTCTGCAAAGATTTGGTGCAGGTTTTAATGTAGCGTACGATTCGCTAATGTCGAAGTATACACGCGCCATCAAATTTCTCTCATTGAAGAAATGGCTCATGCTGATATCAGCAGCCATCTTTATAGGGTTATTTGCTTTCTTAACGAAAACCACTCCATCGAGTTTTGTGCCTGATGAAGATATGGGAACAATTTTCGTTTCCGTCAGTCTCCCTTCTGCTTCATCTATGGAACGAACTGAAGCAATCGTGAAACAGGTAAGCGACAGTGCGCAGTCAATCCCGCAAGTAGAACATGTTTTCCGTGTTACCGGATTTAATTTTATGGCAGGCGATGGAAGCAATTATGGAATTGTTTTTTTGGAATTGAAAGACTGGAGCCTCAGAAAAGGTGTCAGCAATCAGGATGTGATTAAAATGCTGGAGCAAAAAACAGCAGGCATTCGAGAAGCGTCCATTTTCCCGATGTCGCTTCCCACCATCACAGGTTTTGGTGGCACTGGAGGTTTTTCTTTTCAATTGCAGGATAAAGGCGGACATAGCATTGATGATTTTTATGCTGTGTCAAAAAAATTTTTAGACGCGTTGAACAAACGTCCGGAAATACAATATGCCACCACTGCATTTGATCCTGGCTTTCCACAATATGAGATGAGCGTTAATGTTGCCAAGACAAAAGATGCAGGCATTAACGTGAATGATATTTTGAGTGCCATGCAATTTTATTACGGCGGCTTTTATGCTTCCAATTTTAATAAGTATGGAAAGCAATATCGCGTGATGATTCAGGCTGATACAAATTACCGCGCTAATGTTGAAGGGCTGAATAAAATTTATGTAAAATCAGGCAGCACTAAAATGGCACCGATCACTGAATTCATCAACATTAAACGCGTATACGGCCCTCAAAGCATCAGCAGGTTCAATATGTTCACTTCGATTTCTGTGAACGGAATCCAAAAACCAAATTTCAGTTCGGGCGAAGCATTGGTGGCTATCAAAGAAGTTGCTGCACAAACATTGCCACCCGGATATGGTTATGAATATTCAGGCATCAGCAGAGAAGAACAGACAAGCGGCACACAATCTGTTTATATCTTTTTATTAAGCCTTGTATTTGTGTATTTATTATTGAGCGCTCAATATGAAAGTTATATTGTTCCTTTTGCTGTGTTGTTATCTATGCCGGTTGGTTTATCAGGTGTGTACATTTTCGCGAAGATGTTCAACATCGGCAATAATATTTATATGCAAATTTCATTGATCATGCTGATTGGTTTATTAGCAAAGAATGCAATCCTGATTGTTGAGTTTGCATTGGAAAGAAGAAGAAAAGGAATGAGCCTGCTCGATTCAGCAACAGAAGGGGCAAAAGCAAGATTGCGACCGATATTGATGACATCATTCGCATTTGTTTTTGGATTGATGCCATTGATGTTTGCAACCGGCGCAGGCGCTTATGGCAACAGATCGATCGGCACAGGTGCTATTGGTGGAATGCTCATTGGCACTGTACTTGGCGTGTTTGTTATTCCGGGATTGTTCATCATCTTTCAATCGTTGCAAGAGAAAATACGCGCCAACAAGTATGATGAAAATGATGATCTGATCATTAGCTAAATTATTAAATGGGAAAGCTGACTATAATGAAAAGACAAGCATGGGAAAAATATATTTGGGCAACACTATTTATTAAAGCAACTCTTATATTGAATGCATGCAAAGTTGTGCAGCCATATCAACAGCCTTCTGATGCAGTAAGCAATCAACTATACAGAGATTCATCCAAAAACGATACGACGAACAACATCGCTAATATTTCGTGGAAAGAAATGTTTACCGACACATTGCTTCAGAAACTCGTTCAGGAAGGCATCAATAATAATCTTGACCTAAAAGTGGCAATGGCAAGAATCAAAACCGCCGCTGCTAATTTCAAACAAAGCAAACTTGCATTATTACCAAGTGTTGACGCAAATGCAACAGCAGGTTTTCAAAGAGTTCCTTCCACACAATTTGGTTTTCCTGAATCCTTTTTGTTAGGAATCACTACAAGTTGGGAAGCAGATATCTGGGGCAAGCTTGGCAGTGCAAAAAGAGCTGCGCTTGCATCATTGCTTCAAAGTGATTCATACAAAAGAGCTGTGCAAACACAATTGATAGCAGATATTGTTACGAATTATTACTCACTGATGGCTTATGACGCGCAGCTTCACATCACAGAAAGAACAGTGGATAACAGGATCAAAGAAGTGGAAACAATGAAGGTTTTAAAAGAAAGCAATGTGGTGACGGGCGCTGCAGTTGTTCAAAGCGAAGCTAACCGTTATTCAGTGGAAATAACCATTCCTGATCTCAAACAAAATATCAGGGAAACAGAAAACACATTGAGCATATTATTAGGGAAAACTCCTGACACGATATTAAGAACTTCACTCGAACAACAAACCGTTGCAACAAATCTTGCAACCGGTGTCCCTGCACAATTATTAGCCAACCGCCCTGATGTGCAGCAGGCAGAATATCAATTGCGCAATTCATTCGAGATGATCAACGTTGCGAGGACTTATTTTTATCCTTCATTCACTATTACGGGAGCTTCAGGTTTTTCTGCCACTTCACTATCTCAATTATTTGATCCGGTCAGTTTTTTTGCAAACATCACCGGAGGTTTATTGCAACCTGTTTTTGAACAGGGCAGAAACAAACAGCGGCTTGCTGTTGCACAAGCAAATCAGGAAGAATACCTGAATACGTTTAAGAAAACAATTTTGGTCGCAGGCAAGGAAGTGTCTGATGCTTTGTATAGTTATAAAGCTGCTTCAGAAAAACAAGCATTGCGTGGGCAACAAATAGAATATCTGCAAAAATCAGTTGACTATACAAAAGAACTGCTCAAATATTCTTCTGCAACTAATTACACGGATGTACTCACATCTGAGCAAAGCCTTTTATCTGCGCAGCTCAACAGCGTGAATGATAAACTACAGCAATTAAATTCTGTGGTCAATCTTTACAGAAGCCTTGGAGGCGGCTGGAAATAATAATAAAATTTATTCCTACCAATCTCAAACCCGCTATTGACAATTGACCATCCACTATTCACTTCTCAAACTCTTCACCGGATTTGTCATTGCAGCTTTTATTGATTGAAAACTGATAGAGAAAATAGTGATGAGCAACACGGCTAATCCCGTCGCCAGAAAAATCATTGGGCTTATATTGATGCGAAAAGCAAAACTTTGCAGCCAGTTATTCATCAGCCACCACGATAACGGAAATGCGATTACTAACGATAACGCAATCAGCTTGAAGAAATCAAGCGACAACATGGTAGTAATGTTTACCACAGAAGCACCAATCACTTTTCGTATGCCGATTTCTTTTCTCCTTTTTTGCGCGGTGAATGCAGCTAAACCAAACAATCCAAGACATGAAATAATAATAGCTAATCCTGCAAAATATTTTGACAATTCAGATACTCGTGTTTCACTTTCATATTGCTGCTGGTAAGCTTCATCTAAAAAATTAAAAGTGAATGGGAACCCGGGATTATAGCTTTCATACAAATGCTTTACTGCTGCAATTGTTGCTTTTTGATTATTGCTATTGATGCTTGCAACAATAGTTCCGCGTTGTGCCACAAGCTGAATAAATGAAGGTTTTATTTCTGCATGCATCGATTCAAAATGAAAATCTTTTGCAATACCAATGATCTGAACGTCGTGATTATTCAGCTTTATCATTTTCCCGACAGGATCTTTCAGATGCATCGCATTCACAGCAGCTTCGTTCAAAATAATTGTTGTCGAATCTGCACTAAAGTTTTTTGAAAAACTCCTTCCCTCTTTTATATGCATGCCCATTGTTTCCACAAAATCATAGGTTGCTTCAAAGCCTTCAAAATACGTATTGTCATTCACTGACTTGCCAGGCCAATCCAAAGCTGGCGTGGCAAAATTATGCCCCACCATTCGATGATTTGTTGCACTTGCATTACTAACGCCGGGGATCTTTTTCAATTCTGCAATAAAAGCATCCTGCTTTGTGGAAAGAGTTCCTTCTGCAGCCATTCGAAGCACATTGTTTTTATTATAGCCAGGATCCGAATTTTGAATGAACTGGATTTGCTGATAGATCACAAACACTGCAACAATTAAAACTGTTGAAAGTGTGAATTGAAAAACGACCAATCCTTTTCTTGATAATAATTCTGCTACAGAGGTATTCAGTTTGCCTTTTAAAATAGACAATGGGTTGAATTTGGAAATATAGAGAGCCGGATAACTACCTGCCACAAACCCTGTGATTAAAGCAATGCAAATAATTCCGACTGTCATTTGCCATGTAAAATGTAGCACAATAGTTTTACCCGTTAATTGATTGAATGCCGGCAATAATAATACTGCAATCACAATAGCAAACAACATAGCAGCTACTGTAAGTAAAAAAGACTCTGTGAGAAATTGAAATATCAATTGCCCTCTTTCTGCGCCAACCACTTTCTTTATGCCCACTTCTTTAAACCTGCGTGCAGCTTTCGCAGTAGACAGATTCATGAAGTTGATGCATGCAATAATCATCACGAACACTGCGAGCAATGAAAACAATTTCACATATTCAATCCGTCCGCCGCTTTGCACATTTCCATTGAAATTATTGTGCAGGTAGACATCTGAAAATTTCATCCCAACAATATTTGTTCTCTTGATCTCACTATTTTTTTTAAGGATATCACTGACATTTTTGTTAAACACATTTGGATCAACGTCTTTTTTCAAGAGCACATAATTGAGCGGGCCGGTATTGTACCAACTCGTAACCCATGTCTTTACTGTTCGGAAATAATCAAATGATAACACGAAATCGAATTGCTGCGAAGAGTTAGCAGGCATTTTTTTAAATACGCCCGATACAAAAAAAGTGGTGTCATGATTGAAGCTTACCGGCTTGCCGATGATATTATCTGTAGTCCCAAATAATTTCATCGCCAGTTCATCAGACAATACCATTGAGCTATGATCTGCAAGTACCTTATCTTTTTCGCCTGCAATCAATGAAAAAGAAAAAATATTGAAATAATCTTTGTCTGCATATTGACCGTTTGCCTTAATATTTTTATCATTCACAGAAAGTGTGATTTGCGGAAACCAACCTGGAGGAGCAACCGCAGCGGCGTATTCTACACCGTTAATAGATTGCTTGACTGCTTCGCTCAATTTGCCGGAAGATTCTTCTGAATAACTGATATCGCACTGAGTGCTTGTTCTCTGCTCAAATAATTTGTACACCTGATTATCATTCGCAAAAAATTTATCATAGCCCAATTCATCAATCACCCATAAAAAAATAAGCAGCGCACAAGCAAGGCCTGCTGACAACCCGAGCACATTCAAAATTGTGAACTGCTTATCTTTTACAAGATTTCGCCACGCGATTTTCAAATTTGTTCTGAACATAAAAAGTGAGTTGGGATATATGATAAAATGAGATACTGATTTATATTCTGCTCAATTTTGCCCTCATATAAACTTCAATATGATTAACTATCTTTTTTATCATGACAAAAAAGACCATACTTCACCATGTACAAAAAGCTAAGAATATGCCGAAAATAAAAGACGTGATTTACAATGAATTTGTTGCATCAGGTTCTGTGAGGAGTTTCATTTTCGTTACAGGAGTGTGCGATTTTGATACAAGTTGGCGAAAGCGAGCAGAAACAGAACGAACTTATTCACTGTAATTTTAAATTCGTTAAACGGAAATCTGAAAATAAATCTATCAAATGAGTAGCAGTTTTTAAACTTTATCGTTCTGCAAATGGCTGAGGTAATGTATTAATATATTTTCCATTTACGAGCACCTTAACAGGCTTTGGACTATTTGAATACAATTGCCAGCTTGTTACTTTTCCATTTCGCCATTCCATATCCACTTCAATATTTCCTCTTGCTTTTATTCCTTTCACTTTTCCTTCAGGCCATTTGTTGCTCCGAGCAGGTAATAATCCGATGACGCTGTCCTGCGATTGCACAAGCATTTCAAGCATCGCAGCAGCAATACCATAGTTGCCGTCAATCTGCAAAGGAATATGATGTGTGGTGAAAAAATTATCAAGCATATTATACTTGATCAATCCTTCAATCATCTCATGCGCTTTGTTTCCGTTGCGCAGTCTTGCCCACAACATACAGCGCCATGTCCACGCCCACGAGCGACGGCTGTCGCCTGTTGTTTTTCTGAACAGCAACGATTTTTTCGCAGCTTCAGCCAATGCAGGTGTTTTTTCAAAGCTGATGGTGCTGCCCGGAAAAACAGCAAACAAATGCGAAGTGTGGCGATGATCTGTCACAGGATCGCGATCGATCATCCACTCCATCAGATTTCCTTTTTTTCCAATCTGAGGGAAATACAATCGTGCTTGTTTTTCTTTCAATTGTTCGGCCCAGGCTTTATCAACATCCAACACATGCGCTGCCTTGATCGTGTTGAGAAAAAGTTCTGAAATAATTTCCTGATCGTGAGACACACCATCTTCGCCACGCGGGCCATTTTCCGGCGACCATCCATTCGGAACAACCAATGTTCCTTCTTTTACTTTCGAAAGCTCGGGATAAAGAGAAACATCAACAGGTTTATATTCACTTTCAAAACCTTTCGCACCACGCCCCAATGTTTTCAGGTGTGCTTCCCAGTAAGTTGATAATTCTTTCATCATCGGATAAGCTTCATACCGCAAATAGTTTGTATCGTTCGTAAAAGCAAAATGCTCCCACATATTCAAACCATACCACGCAGAACCAGGAAGGTTCACCTGCCATCCATTGCCACCAAAAGGATTGTGAGATGTATAAACAACCCATCCGCTTGTTTGGCTATTGTTTGATTGACCAATCGCATTCAGATATTCTTGCGTAGCTAAGCGATTTGGTTCACGCATAGAATCCAGATAATCTATCATCGGCAAATGGCATTCAGAAAGGTTGCCGGGTTCGGGCAGCCAATACACCATCTGAAAATTAATGTTGCTGTGGTAATCATTTCCCCAAGGTGCTTCTATTGCTCCATTCCAAATTCCCTGCAAGCCAGCAGGAAGGCTGCCCGGGCGTGATGTTGAAATCATGAGGTAACGCCCGAAATTGAACAAGGCTTCTTCCAAACCTGGATCGTTTGGATTTTTTCTGTAAGCTTCCAATCGCTCAGGTGTTGGCATTCGGTTCAAAGAATCTGCAGATTTGCCCAATTGAAATTGAAGCCTGTTATAAAGCGATTGGTAATCGTTCAAATGATGCTGCCATAAAACTGAATATGGCAGGTCTTTTATTTTTTGCAACCTTTCTTCAATAATAGTTTGAGGGTTTTTACCAATGAAGTGCTTCGAATAATCCATCACATAATTTGTTTCGATAGCAATCAATATGGTGCATGAGTCAGCATTTCGCAAAATGATGTGATCGGATTTATTGTTCAAGGTTCCTCCATAATTGACAATAACTGCTTTGGCTTCGCACCACATGCCATTTGCCAATTTGCAATTTAATGTCATTGAATTTGCGTCATTAACAACGCTGTCGATTTTGCGTTGTGTGGCAAACAAGAATGTTGCATTCAACCCGCCTTTTTTATCTGCCTGGTAATGCAACACCATCACCTGATCCGGATAACTGCAGAATGAAGTGCTTTGCACAGTAATATTATTGCGCTTGCCTGATGAATGCACAATACCTTCATCCATGCAAATCTCTCTGATAAATGAATTTTTTTGAACAGGTGCATTGAAATCTACAATTAAATCTGCAATCGGCTGATAGCTGCCAAATCCGGCACTATCGATATCAGGTCCTTTTATATCATATGGCTTGTCTCCTTTGTTGTTGATGGTTCCTCCATTGCGGCCACCTGACCAGAAAGAAACTTCATTCAATGAGTAACGGTCACGCCCACTGCCGTTAAAAACTGAAGCAGCGATGCGACCATTGCCAATTGGATAAGGTTCTGCTTCAAATATGCGAACAGGGTTGGGATATTTGCCTTTTGTGAGCGCATTGATTTCTTCGCTTAAATAATTTGTGCCTTCACCTTGCTGCCAGCGTTTTATTTGCTCAGATGGATTTTTTACACGCGGCAATTGAGGAACCGGATCGCCTTCCCAAAGATTATCGTAAATATCAGAACTTAAACCTCGTTCATTTTCGTTTTCGAACAAAGAAGTAAACGCCGGTTTATCTGACCAAACTCTCTGCGTCGTTTTTTGCTGTGCATTCAAAGAAAATGTATTCAAACAAAAAAGAAACAACAACACAATCATTATGATTGCATGTTTTCTTATGCGTTCGTCACAAAATTTCAAAATCATTTTTTACCTGTAATTTATCAACTGCATCATTATTTCTTAACAGTAAACAAATAATATTTTCCTGCTACCGACTTGAACTTAATCAGATAGCCATTGCCGTTATCTATCACTGAAACAAACTTTCCATCAGCAGATTGCAGCAGCACTGATGTATGTATAATACATTCTCCGCCTTTCTTAGATAATACTTTTGCTTCAGTCAATGCATGATTGTTCCATCTCATGCTGATTTCAAAACCACCTCTTGCTATCAAACCTGAAACATTACCCTTTTGCCACGAAGAAGGCAATGCAGGCAGCAGTTGTATAACACCTGTATGACTTTGCACTAACATTTCAGCCATGCCAGATATACCTGCAAAATTTCCATCGATCTGAAAAGGCGGGTGTGCATCGAAAAAGTTTGGATAAGTGCCGCCACCATTATGCATTTCTACTTCACCGGTATTGGTGTATTTCAACAATTGCCTGATGAGCATGTATGCATGATCCCCATCCAGCAATCTTGCCCACCAGTTAATCTTCCATCCCCTGCTCCATCCTGTGCCACCATCGCCTCTTATCTCCAGTGTTTTTTTTGCAGCATTAAAAAAAGCAGTATCGCTGGGTGTAATCTGTCTTCCCGGATATAAGCCGAATAAATGTGACACATGGCGATGTTGCGGATCTGTCTCCTTGAATTCTTTATACCATTCCAGCAATTGGCCTTCACTGCCAATATGCATGGGATATAATTTATTTTTTTTCGCAAGAAGCATTTCTCGGAAATCATTATCGCCTTGCAAAACTTTTGATGCTTCAATTACATTCGTAAACAAATCATGAATGATTGACATATCCATTGTTGTGGCAACCGACACTCCTTGCTCTTTACCTGCGCTGTCGAGAAATTTATTTTCAGGCGTTGTTGACGGAGCCGTTACGAGATAACCGTTTTTATCTTCCACCAGCCAGTCGATGGAAAACAAAGCAGCTTGTTTCATGAAAGGATAAACATTGCGCAAAAAAGCTGTGTCATGTGTAAATGCATAATGCTCCCACAAATGCCTGCAAAGCCAGTTGCCTCCCATTGGCCAATTAGCCCAAACAGGATCGCCTGTGCCTTTGTTCCCTACAGGATTTGCAACTGCCCAAATGTCTGAATTATGATGAGCGACCCATCCATGTGCATGATAAAATTCTTTTGCGATACGCGTGCCCGTTACTGAAAGGTTTTTAATAAATGAAAGCAAGGGCTGATGCATTTCAGAAAGGTTGGTTACTTCGGCAGGCCAATAATTCATTTCAGTATTAATATTGATCGTATAGTTAGAGCTCCATGGCGGTCTTAGTTCATTATTCCAGATGCCTTGCAAATTGGCAGGCGGCCCACCTGGTCTTGAGCAGGAAATTAGCAGGTAACGGCCATATTGAAAATATAATGTTTCAAGACCAGGATCGTAAACACCAGACGAATACGATTTTAATCTTTCATCAGAAGGCAATAATAACTGAGGGTTATTTGCAAGTGAATCTTTCAATTGAAATGATACACGGTCAAAATATTTTTCATAATCGGCAACATGTGCTGCACGCAATACAGTATATGTTTTTTTTGACGCAGATTGTATCAATGAATCAGCAATAGCTTTTTCATTTTTGCCATCTGCATCAGGACATTTATCAAAGCCGTTGAAACTTGTTGCTGCAGCAACATACAAAACAACTTCTGTCGCATTTGTGATACGCATTCCTGAAGTATCAACAGTAACGTTGCCGTCTTTTACTGAAGCTTTTATGCGATATTGAAAACGCATGCCGTTACAGCCCGTTGCATCTTCATAAATGACCGGTGGCTTCCCTGGTTCATTATGATAGTTCGGATCAACATGTGCCGGTGCTTTTCCGCTTACCACTAACTCATTATTATCTTTAGCAGAAGTATTAATACGCAATAAACTTTTAACTGAAAGATCGAAGCTAAGTTTTCCATTCTGTGATGCAGTCAATTTTATGATCATTGCATTAGCAGGCGCTGATGCAAATATTTCTCTGGAATATTTTACTCCATTAATAACAAAGCTTGTTGTTGAAATTGCCTGTTGAATATTCAAATCGCGATAATAAGAATCCGTTTTAGCGCCGTTAAAATTTTGATGGATTATGATGTCACCCATCGGCATATATGATTCGGTGAACAAGCCCTGCATTTGTTTTGTCAAAGAATCAGCTTTTGAATAATTTGCTTCTTTTAAAAGTGCTTCACGAATACTTGCGAGATGACTAAACGCTGAAGGGTTGATGCTCTGTTTTACAGGACCACCGCTGTAAAGTGTGCTTTCATTCAGTTGCAGCAGTTCATTTTCAACACCACCAAAAATCATTGCGCCGATATGGCCGTTGCCAATAGGAAGCGCCTCCACCCATTGTGAAGCAGGCTTGGTGTACCAAAGCTTAATAGGTGTTTCTTGCTGTGCCTGTAAACAAACAGCATTTGCAATGCAACAAAAAAAGATCAACATTGAATTTAGTAACTGCTTCATTTTATTATTATGCCTTTTGGTGATGGCTGCAATAAAATTATTGATTGCTTTTGATGATTGACATTCTTTTTATAAATAACGAAAAATGAAACAATACAAATCGTTTACAAAAGAATTACGCCGTCTGTTATTAGAAAAAAATTATTTATGATAACATAAAAAAATCATTTCATCATATTTTTATCAATTGCCTGTATTTGAAGAACTGAATGATTGGTTTTTTGTCTGCAACTGGCTTAGTATTGGTTTTTCAATTCCTCGCAAAATATTTTGTTGTGGCTTTATCAGTTCGAGCACAACGATTTCATTATTGCCGGGCTTCAACCACTCAACCGGAACATATATCGTTTGTTGCGGGCCAACATTCCAGTATCTTCCGAGATTGTATCCATTCACCCAAACAACGCCCTTGCCCCATTTGCTCATGTCAAGATAAGCATCGCCAACTTTGCTTAAATTAAATGTTCCTTTGCGGATAACCGGAGCTTCTGCATAATTGCTATTCCCCGGATTTTTTTTGACAGTATTCACATTATTGAAAGGCAAGGAGAACATTTGCCAGTTCTTCAGTTCTTTATTATTGAACAATACTTTTTGTGTGATGCCTTTTTTATTTTTTAAAAGATAAGGGCCAAAATTTACACGGCCGAGATTTTCAACAAGAATGTCGAGCGTGACTTTTCCTTTTGGCATTGAGATGCCGATGCTGCTATCATTATGTCTCCTGTCTAAAACGCCCGCACGTTTACCATTGATGAACACCAGCGCATAATCACGTAAATCTTTCAAAACAAGTTTACCTTTCTCTCCGCCATTCAATGTTGTTCTGTACAGCATGAAACCATAAGCCTGATGAAGATCTTCAAAACTTAAAAGTTCAGGATTTATTTTTGGAGATGAAAGCACGCTGAATATGCTTGTTGCTTCAGTGAAATGAATTTCATCGATTGATGTGACAGGTTTTGCAGCAGGCACTTCAGGCAATGTTTCGCCTGCAGGCAAATGCTTTTGAATGACTGATCTGAAAGCCATAAATTTTGGTGTTGCATTTCCTGCCTCATCCAAAGGTGCATCATAATCATAACTGCTTATCTGCGGCTCATACGGATTTTTATTATTGTAGTTAGCTCCATTCATAAATCCTCTTGTAGTGCCTCCATGAAACATATACATATTGACAGAAATTCCTGCAGACAACATGCTATCCAATGGTGCAGCATATTTTTCTGCAGGAACAACATGGTGCGATGTGCCCCACCAATCAAACCATGCAGGATACCATTCGGCTATATAATACGGCCCTTTGCCATTATGATATTTCCTGACAAGCTGTTTTATTTTTTGAGGATCGTCAGTGCCATTCACCGCAGGAAGCAATCCGGGCAAATAACCTTTTGCAATATCGTTTACAGGATCACAAGTGTATAGCAAGCCATCAAAACCTGCATCGCGGAATATTTTCTGGTTTATTTCAAGATAATTTTTGTCGCTGCCATATGATCCATATTCGTTCTCAATTTGGATCATTAAAATATTCCCTCCATGATTTATCTGCAATGGCGCGAGTTGTTTGCCCAATGCCATTAAATAATTTTTATATTCTTTCAGGTATTTTTTTTCTTTGCTGCGCACTACAAGGCCATTTTCGTTTTGCAGCCAATAAGGATATCCTCCAAATTCCCATTCAGCACAAACATAAGGCGAAGGCCTGAGCACAACCCACAGCCCTTCTTCCTGTGCCGTTTTTACAAATGCAGCAATGTCGCTATTCCCTGAAAATTCAAATTTGCCTTTTTCAGGTTCCTGCACATTCCAGAACACATACGTGCCAATCGTGTTCAGGCCCATTGCTCTTGCCATTTTCATCCGCTGGCGCCATGCTTCACGAGGAATGCGCGAATAATGCATTTCTCCGGAAATCATCTGGAAAGGTTTATTATCCAGCAAAAAAACCGAATCACCCAATGCAAAACTATGCGGTTGTGCATGGGCGTTATTAATGCACGCTATAAAAAAAGATAGTATGATGGCACAAATCTTTTTCATAATTAAATCATTTACAGAATGGCGCTATCAACATTGTATCATCAACAAAATCTCAGCACGATAACTCTTTTGAATATTTCAATTTAACGTTCATACAGTCAGTATTCGTCCATAATAAAGGCTCTCCGTAGAAACAGAGAACCTTTTAATAACTGCTTATAATCATTGTTGCCTGCGAAGAGCTTTATACTAACACAATCATGTAATCACATCTTGCTGATGAAATATTTTTAATAGCTATAGATATTTCAAATCAAAGAAATATACTCACGTATAGTGTTGAATAATCAACACCAGCCTTGCACCTGACTCAATTTTTCAGGTTATCATTATTATATGTCCGATTAATAAGAAGGGTTCTGAATCAGTTTTAAATTTTTGTTCATTTCATCATAAGCAATCGGCAGGAAATAATATTTGGGATTCCATGCCCTTGCACCGGAATAATCCAGATTGGCATAATTACCTGCTCCGCTAACATTTGCAACTGGTGTATAAACCGGTGTGCTTGAACCATAGGTTGTAGAACCGTTATATGGATAAAATATATGAATGCTCCATACATTGCTAAAACCGGCCTTTTGTCCGTACACTGCAGGATCACAAATCATCCAGCGACGGATATCGAAATAGCGCAGCTCTTCAAACGCCAATTCTATTTTGCGCTCATGCTGCAGGCTTTCCATAGTAGCAGTGGCAATATTAGGCATCCCCGCTCTTGTTCTAATCATATTTATATATGTTGTTGCAGTTGCTGCATCACCTAAACCCAATGATGCTTCGGCATAATTAAGCAACACTTCCGTATAGCGCATATAACGCCATGGTGTGGACTGCAAAACTTTTAATGGGTCGATAGTTGGATCGCTCCATTTTCTTAAATAATAACCTGTCGGAGACCAGTTCCAGATATTAGCACCTGTAGGAGGATTGTGTGTATCAAAGCCACCTACTTCATACTGTATATCGTCAGTGTTTGGATTGCTTGCAGAAATATTTTGATACCCTGTTTGAAGTTTACCTGTTGGTTCATGTGGCAAAATATCTGATGTTCTTTGACGCCAGAAAGTGCCATCATACAAAACAGTTGCATAAAAACGAGGGTCGCGGTTTTGATACGGTGCTGCAGCCTGAGCAGGATTGCTCCAGCTAAATGTGCTGCCATCATTCATTTCATATTCATCAACGAATTGTTGTGTAGGAGCATCTACACCCCAGCCCCAAAATCCATTGGGATTATGAAACAATCCCGGGCCATAGGTTTTTCCATAATCGTTCCAGTTTGCAACAGTGTTCGTAGAAAAATATTTTACAAAAATATCTTCCGGTGTACTCATTTGTATAAACAGATTGCCGTAGTTAACAGATGCATCACTTGGAGATGCAGGGCTTGGCATGTATAATGAATATTGCCCCAAATTGATGACAGCCAGCGCTGCATCTTTTGCTTTCTGCCAACGAGCTTGTCTGTCGCCCGAAGCGAAACTTGTATACCTTACTAATTCAGGATGAGCATAACCTGCGAACGGATCTGGCACTGCGCCATTACCACCATTATATAAATCGCTTGCTGCATATAACAACACTCTTGATTTCAATGCAAGTGCTGCACCTCTGGTAGCTCTGCCTACCTGTGCTTGTTGCAAAGGAAGATATTGAGCAGCGCTATCGCACTGGTCAGATATGAACTGGATACAATCAGCATACGTATTTCTTGCAACACTAAAACTATCATTCAAGGTGTATGCCTTGGTAATAAGCGGCACGCCACCGTAAAAAGAAACCAGATTTTGATACAGATAAGCTCTCTGGAAAAATACTTCTCCCATTAATGCATGCTTCGTAGCTGTATCAATTGGTGATGCATCTATTTTTGAAAAAAACAAATTGGTAGCTCTGATAAATGAATATTCATTTGCCCAGGTGAAATGCATCAGTTCGGGACAATTCGTATTTGTAAAAGGCCCCAGGTTGCTTGGAGTTATCTGGCTTAACATAGCCATCTGTTGCCCTGCCCATGTGCATGCCTGCGTAAGCGCTTCATCAGTGAGCGATGCAAGCATTGACCAGTCGAACCCATGTGGCAAACCCTGATAAATGTTGTTGACAAATGCTGTTAATAATCCGGGATCTGATGAATTGAAAACAGCATCATCAGAAACCGCACTTACAGGCGTTTGATCGAGTATTTTTTTATTACATGATATTCCAACACCCAGCATAATGATCGTCAGGAAAATCATGTAAACAATATTTTTTTTCATATCTCTTAATTTAATTTGTTTAACAATCAATGAACAGGGTTTTAAAAAGTTATAGTTAATCCCATTGAAAGCACACGCGACAAGGGATAATTACCACCCGAAATACTTGGTATTGAATTTTTCAAATCAGTAGGGACAGTATTTGCACCTACTTCCGGATCAAAGTCCTTTATGCCCGGACAATAAGTAAGCAGGTTTTGCCCGCTCACAAATACGCGCAAATACTTAATGCCTGCTTTTTGAAAACTTTGTGTGTTTATAGTATAACCAAACTGAAGTGTTTTTAAACGAACATAATCTGTTTTATGAAGGAAAAAAGTGTTGCCCGTGTTATCCCAGTAATAATTACCGCGATTGGGTGTTCTTGGAATATTGCCGTTAGGGTTCGTCGGAGACCACCTGCCGTCTAACAGACTTTCACGGAAATTAGTGAATGTTCCCCCATCAGAATTAAGATACATAACAGCACCTGTTGCACCCTGAAATAAAACTGCTAAATCGAAATTTTTGTAGCTCAAATTAATATAAGCTCCAAAAGTGAATGTAGGGATACTGCTTTTGTAAATTCTCGTTTGCTGACGGGAATCCATGGTGTCATTTTTAGCAATATCCACATACTTAATATCCCCGGGCGCCGGCGTAGTACTAAGCCCCCATGATTTGAAGCTACTCGCATAAGCTGCTGAATCTTTAGAGTCATGTATCACTCCATTGCCTACATAATATAATCCTGAGCCCATAGGATGTCCGGTCGTTTGTTGCCATGTGGGAGCACCAGGTGCCTCGCCCCATTGTATTACTCTATTTTGTGCGTAACCACCATTAACCGATACTGAATAACTCAATTTGCTCCTTGTTATGTTGCTGTAAGTAACTGAGAAATCGAAACCCTGATTTTGTACTTTACCATAATTGACGCTCGGCAATGACAAACCTGCTGAAGAAGGCACAGTAGCATTTTGGGGCCATAAGATATTACTTCTCTTATAATAGAAATAATCAGCTTCAACAGTTAATTTGTTGTTCAGGAAATTTGCATTGAAACCAATATTGCTTTGGTTGGCAACCTCCCAGGTAATGTTCGGGTTTGCAATAACACTTTCATAAACAGTTTGCAATTCACTGAGTGCACTGGCTGCATCCACAACAAAAGGATAATAATTAGACGCGTTAGACGAAGTGGGATAATAACTGCTGCCGAATAAATAAGAAGTCAGGTATTGAAAGTCAGCTACACGGTCATTACCAGTTTTGCCCCAGGATGCTCTTAATTTAAAATAATCAATAAACTTAACATTGTCTTTCCAGAATTTTTCTTCCGAAGTTACCCAACCCACTGAAACACCCGGGAAAAAACCGAATCTATGACCGGGAGCGAAAATATAAGAACCATCATACCTGCCAACAAACTCCACCAGATATTTATTGGCATAACTATAATTAACCCTTCCAAAGTAACTCAATCTCGAATTCACAGTGCCTGAACCTCCGGTTGCCTGATTGGCAGTAGTTCCTGCAAACATTTCCTGAACTGCAGTGGAAGCAAACAAGTCTCTGTATGCATTGAAGCTTTCAGTATTTCCTTTTGAAACCTGCGAACCAAGCATAAATTTCAAGCTATGATCCTCACCAATTTTGGTTTGATAGTTTAACAGACCAAAAGCCAACTTTGAATAATTGCTTTGAAAAGATTCATATAAAGTCGGCGAGTTGTTAGTGCCTGCGCCAAAAACGTTAGAAGTGAGAATCGGTTTTCCGTTGGCATCAACTGTTGTTCCATCCCATGAATACAACCTCCACGGCTTGGTGAAGTTCTTATCAAAATCAAAACCCTGATCATAAGAAAGGTTTCCGCTAAATGTTAAACCCTTTACCCATGGAATGTTAACATCCAATCTTAAATTACTATTTAAAGCATAATATTTATCATTATTATAACCTGTCTCACCTGTTGAAATCACGACAGGGTTTTCACCATGTTCACGTGCCGGTCCTGGCAATCCGCCCGGCCACCACGCAACTGAGGTTGGATAGGCTGATACCAGGTCATTAAAAATAGTTCCCGCAGATTTTTGCGGAAAGTGCCTGTCTTCCAAACGGCCTGATATATCTACCGCGACCTTGATATTCTTACTTATCTTACCATCAATATTTGATGTGAAACCATATTGGTTATAATAAGTAGCACTATTTTTATATTCTCCATCCTGGTGTTTCACATCCAATGAAACAAAATATCTCATAGCCTCTGTTCCCCCGGAAATACCGAGATTTTCATTGCTTTGAGCCGACCTGGGTTTTATAACCGTTTTGAACCAATCGGTATTAGGATAACGCAAAGGATCAGAACCATCTTTGAATTTCTGAATCTGGTCCGCAGTGTATGTTTGATTCAACCCTCCTGAAGGATTATTATAGTATGCGATTTCATTTAATGCAGTTGCATACAGCGGAGCATCCGCCATTTTAGGCAATTTCGTTGCCTGGTTGTAGCCATAATTTGTATTAAAAGTAATTTCTGGTTTTCCTGTTTTCCCTCTTTTGGTTGTAACTAAGATAACCCCGTTCGCAGCTCTTGAACCGTAAATAGCGGCAGAAGCATCTTTCAACACTGATATGCTTTCTATGCTGTAAGGATCAATTCTTTCGAGGCTTCTGTCGGGCACACCATCAATAACCACCAACACACTGTTGTCGTTAAAAGTATTGCTGCCACGAATACGTAAAGTAGTGCCATCATAGCCGGGCTCGCTGCTGCTCGTCACAGCTACTAAACCAGGCAGGCGGCCAGCTAAGCCATTGCTCACGTTGGTTACAGGTGATTCAGTCACTTCTTTGGATTTGATGGATGTGACAGCTCCGGTTAAAGTTGCTTTTTTTGCAGTTCCATATCCAACTACTACCACATCGTTTAATTGCTTGTTATTAGAAACAAGCTTCACCATTATTTCATTGTCCTGAGCAGGGACTTCGATCGTTTTAAATCCGACACCGGAAATTGATAATGTTGCCTTCGAAACATTTGAGGGTATTTGTATTTTGAAAACACCCTTCTCATTGGCGGCAGTACCAATTTTTGAATTAAGCAGCCTAATGGTAGCTCCTGCTACAGGCTCACCGGTTTGTGAATCCGTAACAGTTCCTGTGATCGTTTTGGTTTGGGCCGCCGCATGAATGTTTAACAGCAGCAATGGCAGTAGTAGAAAGAGCAAGTTGATTTTTTTCATATTGCGTTAATAAGAAGTTTACAAATTGATGGAGAGTTTGCACTAAAAGTTGAAAGCAATAGTTTAGGTTTTGTACATAAGCAATCGTTTTGTTATTAAATAATAGCAAATATGATAGCCAATGTTTAATGCAACGGGGGGCAAATTGATAAAATAAGGGGGTAAATAATAAATAAAGCGATGACACACCTGTGATTTTTTGAAGAGGTTACGCAGTTTTATCCTGTATTTAATAATGGTGCATAAACTGAACAGAGAATTTAAAAAACGAAGGCACCTTAGTAAATTTTTTTCTAAATTATTTGCATTGAGACCTGAGCCAATGTATGCAGGCAAAGAAGGAGAACTCATGCAAAGTTCTCAGAAAACCTTTTTGCAGGTTTTGATCAAAATATTGCACTCCTTTTTAAGATCAAAAGAAAAAAAGCATTTGATTGAACCAGTGTTTTAGCTTCCCGCTTTCATGATTTTATTGCCAAAAGGCTTGCGGTAGCGTTTGACATATTCTGATGGCGTTATACCAAACAATTTTGAAAATTGTTCGCGGAAATATTTGATGTCATTAAATCCGGTGATATAAGTTACTTCCACAATTGTTTTGCCGGTGGTGATCAATAGCTCTGCAGCCTTTCGCAAACGCAGGTACCTGATAAATACATTCACCGTTAAACCGGAGACTGCCCTGATTTTTTTATACAAAGCAGGATGGCTCATGCCGATCTCTTTGCAAAAAGCCTGAACTGTGAACCCGGGGTCATCAATATGCGATTCTACAATTTCAATACATCTTTCCAAAAATTCTTTGTTATCAGAATCAATGCCTGATGTTGGCTGCAGGGTCACGGTATTAAAGAAATATTGTTGCAGCCTGTTTCTTGATTTCAAAATATTCTGCACACGGGCAATGATCAATTCTTTGCTGAAAGGCTTGTTCAGATAATCTTCCGCACCACATTCAATTCCTTTTATTTTTGATTGCTCTGATGAACTGCCTGTCAATAATATTATAGGAATATGAGCAAGCGCAGCATTTGCTTTCACTTTCCGGCACAATTCAATACCATCCATTGTGGTCATCATCAGATCGCTGATCACGATATCGGGGAGTTCCTTGCTTATTAAATCAAAGGCAGGCATACCATCATCTGCTTCATAAATATTGAATTGCGGGCTGAAAATATCTTTTATATAATTTCTTAAATCTGCATTATCATCTACCACAACCATTGTCGGCAATCCCGAAACAATCTTATCAATCACTTTGGATTTATTATTGCTGGCTTTATCAGCGACTGCCGGGTCACTATCTTGTATGTCGTCTACTAATTCATGAATAATGCTTTGCTGTTTATCTGCAACATCAACAATCATTGTTTCGCTTAATTGAACTTTGTTGGTGGGAAGCATTAGCTTAAATGTTGCGCCCTCTCCTTCCTTGCTGGCGTAAGATAACTTTCCACCATGCGCCATTGCCAGCTTTTGCGAGACATGCAGCCCAATGCCAAAACCAGACTGAGATGCTTTCCCTGTATTGTTCGCCTGATAAAAAGCATCGAACAAACGGTTATTGATATTATGTGCAATGCCACAACCGCTGTCACTAACTGCAATGCATAGCTCCCTGCTTTCTTCGCTGATAGATAGTTCAACTTTTCCATTCACAGGAGTATATTTCAGCGCATTGGAAAGCAGATTGAACAAAACAATTTCAATCTTTTCTTTATCACCGCAAAAGAAAATCTCGTTGGGAGGCGTGTGAAAAATGAAGTTGATATTTTTAGAAGCAGCAAGTTGTGAAAAACTTAAAAACACTTCATTGCATGCTTCTTTCAAATCAAAATTCGTAAGGTGCAGTTGCTGGTCAATCGAATCAGCTTTTCTGAACAATAGCAATTGGTCAACTAAGCTCAATAGCCGCTTAGCATTCCGCTGAACGGTCACGAGCTTTTTGTGAATTTTTTCAGAAGTTGTGTCTGATACAAGTTCCTTCAATGGATTTACGATAAGCGTAAGTGGTGTCCTGAACTCATGAGATATGTGGGTGAAGAAAGCAATTTTTCTTTCAGTCAGCTCTTTTTCTTTTTGCTTTTCAAGAACCGCCAGCCTTATTTCATAGCGCAAGCGTTCTTGTCGGCGATAATAATAAAGGAAAATATAAATGGCACACATCATCAAAGCTGCATAAAGCAGATAAGCCCACCAGGTTCTGTACCATGGCGGTAAAACTTTAATGGTCAGCAATTGCACTTCTTCATTCCAAAAGCCATCAGCATTCATTGCTCTGACATAAAACTTATAATCGCCTTCTCCCAAATGGCTATAGTTAGCAGTCCTTACATTGTTTGCAATATTCCAATCTTTGTCCCAGCCTTTTAAAAAGTATGCATATTTCAGATTGGCTGCATTTGAATATTGCAATGCGGTAAAATCAAACGACAGAATTGCTTTATCAAATGGAATGGTGATGTCAGTAATAATATCTTTATTGCACGATGTGATGTATGCTGCTTCTTTTTCAACAGGAGAATTATCAATTTTCAATCCGGTGAGAAATAAACGCGGAGCACTCTTCTTGCCATAAATACTATCAGGGTAAAAAATATTAAATCCCTTAATGCCTCCGAATAAAAACTCACCTGTTTTAGAAATCATTGCAGCATTAAAACTGAATTGATTGCTCTGCAATCCATCTGCCTGTGTGAAATTGCGATACGTTTTCAAAGCAGGGTCGTAACGGCACAAGCCATAATATGAGCTTAACCAAAGATCGCCTTCGTTATCTTCTAATATTCTTAATATGCCATTATTTGGCAAACCTTCTTTTGTGGTTATTTGTTCAAATTTTCCTTTTTCCCGATCAAATAATAATAAGCCGCCCCCTTCTGTGCCAACCCAAAAATTATGTGCTTTGTCTTCATGAATGCTTCTCACGGGATAACCGATGAAAAATGTTTTATGTTTCTTTTTTTCAGGATCGACATGTATTAAAGAATTGTAATTGCCACCCCACAAATTGCCGGATCTGTCTTCCGTCAGGACCTGAAAATCCACAAGAGCATTATCAAAAAGCTCAAACTTATCGGCAAGCCTGTTATATAAATAGAGACGGCCTTTATTGCTGGCACATGCCCATAAACGTTTTTTATTGTCTTCATAAATCTGCCAGACATTTCTTTCATCAATTTTTTGAAAAGGATTATAGCATTCATAATGCCTGAACGTATTGTTCGATTTGTTGAGCTTATTAATTCCTCCAAACCACGTAGAGATCCAGATATCATTTTTATAATCTCTGGCGATATAAGTAACAAAGTTGCTGCTAATGGAACCTGAATCCTGCGAGTGAATATATTTAGTGAAAGTGTTTTTTTGTTTATCCCAATAGCGCAATCCGGCGCCATCAGTTCCAATCCATAAATTTGATTGGTCATCTTCACAAAAAGACAATATAAAATCATTGACATCTTCAGTCCTGCCTTTGTGATAGGATATAGTTTTAAATAAACTATTATTCTTTTCCAGGAGATTTACACCACCTCTTAAAGTTCCTATCCATGCGCAACCTTCCGCATCGATATAGACATCATAGATAGAATTGCTGTTGATAGTTTCTCCGTTTAAATAAAGAGGTAAAGCTTTGTCTGCACCAAGTGGCAAATGCCACAATCCGTTTCCATCAGTTGCTATCCACAACTCATGCTTCGAATCTTCCGTGATATGCCTTACTGTCATTTCCGGAACCGGGGCGAAACGTGTAAATGTGTTTTTGCTGAGCTTAAATACCCCTGCTTCATTCCCAACAAGAAGATCTCCATTTGATCTTGTAAAAATGGAGTAGCATTGTATTATTCCTGAGGCTACTTGAAAAATGCTTTCAGTTCTGATGTCATATTTATATAACCCAAGGTCATTAATAAAAATCCATACCGCATTTCTTATCGAATCGTATTCAATATCCGGAACAGTATAAGCAGCATCCTTTTTTCCCGGAAGCACAATTTGTTTGCCTATTTCTTTGCTATTTTTAAAAACAATCAATCCGTCATGTGCCGTGCCAACCAACATTGCATTCCCAATATTTTTTATGCACAATGCATCATCATACAAAGGAATAGGTTTTGAACTATTTACTTTTCTGAAGCCGGGTGTAAAAAAAATAGCTCTGGTCGGATCATATACGCTCACACCTTTTCCACCTCCTGCCCAGATTTTATTTTCGTTGTCGGAATTGATGCAGTAAATGTGATTGTCTAATAAAGATGTGGAATCACCTATGATATTTCTGAAAACATGAAAAGAATACCCGTTGTACCTGTTCAATCCATCGTAAGTCCCGAACCACATAAAGCCATTATGATCCTGATAAATGCAGGTTACGGCATTGTTGGAAAGCCCCTGGTCTATCCCTAAATATCTTACAGCAACTGAATCAGAAGCGAAACAATTGCCTGTTAAGAAAAAAAGGCTCAGGTATATGAAGAATTTCATATAAAGCAATCTCGTTTTGGTGATGCGCTCACTATATTCTATGCTGAGGTATAGCGATAAAATAAAATTAGATATTTTATTTCATATTAAGTGTCTAAATAACATTTAAAATTTATAATTAATTTCCTCATGTACTATTTACGCATTTGCAACAAGATTTTGCGGCAAATACTATTTTGTATTGTAATTGAATACACAACAATGTGAGCTTGCAATAGCGATCGTTGAGTAAATTCAATTTTTAGCAGAGCTATTGCCCGACTAAAACAACCTTAATTTCTTTTTTTGAATTTGTTATTGTCACTTCTTCAACGCCATCGTCAACAGCAATAAATCTTGAAGATTGAGACAGAAAGGAATTACCGTAGTAAAATTCTTCCTTGCGGCTTTTACCATTTTTATATTTTATGATGGCACTGACATCGTCCGGCTTTACTCGTATCGTTTTCAGTTTTCTTTTCAATTGATAGAGCTTCAATGCATCTTTATTCTGGCTTGCAGCAATCAGGTAATCGCCCGAAACACTCAACATTTTTACAAGTGCTTTGCCATTTCCAGGAATATAAATGCCGCTTTGCAAAATTGATTGAGGAATAAAATTTCCTTTTCCATCGCCTTTCAATAGCAATCCATTCAGCGCATCGTAACGGCCAGTGCCAACTTCTGTTCCGAAATCATTGCCATTCATCAATACGTCAAGGTTGCCATCACCGTCAAAATCATCAACGACCATCGCATTAATCACTGACACCTGCGCCTCACGAGGTAATGATATCAAAGTGAATTTACCTGCACCATCGTTTCGCAAATAACAAGATTGAAGCATGTTGGCTTTCATTCGAATGGCACCGGTCTGTTGTTCAGGCGTAATAATGTCGTCCATTGTTGCTAATGCAAAAGGTTTATAAGTTGCAAATTTCTTTTTGATGCCTGGAAACTGTTTTGCAATATCATCTCTACCAAAAGCAGGAAATTCTTTTTTCTGTCCTTGTCCGTCAGGCAAGTAAAGAGATGGTATCGATATCAAAGTTCCGTTGTTACCGAAATCTTTGGCAGTAATATAAACAGGGAATTGCTCGTTGCCTTTATAAAATGTATTCAAGCCAACATTACCAATAATATAATCTGTTCTACCGGCATGCCGGAAATCTCCCGCAACAATGGAATTCCACCAACCTGTTTTATCTGCAACTCCTGAGGAAGATGTAACGTTTTTAAATTTACCTCCCATATTTTTAAAAAATGTTACCGGCATCCATTCGCCAACAACGATCAAATCAGTTTGCCCGTCATCATCAAAATCCGTGAAAAGAGCATCGCACACCATTCCTATATTTTTCAAATCAGGCGCAACATCAGCGGTGACATCTGTGAATTTAATATGTCCGTTCTCTGAATCGTTGCGAAAAATGAAGCTGCTCACGGGCTTTGGATATTGACCGGGAGCAACCCTTCCAGATACAAACAAATCAAGCTTGCCATCATTATTAAAATCAAAAGCCCTGACACATAATTTGCTCGTGTGATTAAGAGGCAATGCTGAGGAGTCTTCTGCAAAATTTCCTTTGCCGTCATTAATATATAATTTATCCTGATAGCCGATGCTGTCTGATATAGTTGAATAACCGCCTCTTGAAATATACAAATCAGGTTTGCCATCTCCGTTAGCATCAAAAAGCAAAATACCTTCATCTTTTGCCTGATTTATTTGAATAGACTGATGAGGCAACAATTCTTTCTGAATAAATTTTCCGTTTTGTTGCTGCAAAAAAATTTTTGCCCGATTATTTGAATTGCCTCCAATTACAAAATCATCAAGACCATTGCCATCAATATCAGCCACAGCAAGCGCCGGGCAATATTCTGAAAATTTATGCGGCAGCAATGCCTGAATATTAAAGTCAATAAACGGAACATCATTGTGAACAAATTTGATACCGGCATCAGCAGTTATTTCTTTGAACAATGAATGCTCAGCAATTGCCGGTAGCTGATTAATGTACTCATCTTTTGCATCAACTATGTTTACAACAATTAACTGATCAGCCTTTACATTTTTTATTGTCTGCTTTTTTCCGTTGTTCCATTTGATTACAATTGAGTCAGTCTTATCTATTTTCCCCAAACCAAAATGAGCCATGCATTGAACAGATGAAAGGTAACCGCGGTAAGGATTATTATCGTACACCTGTTGTTTGCCATGATCGTAATAAATATTTGCAGTAGCTCCGATGCCATTCACATTTTGCTTTCCGCCTTTGAATTGTATATTGAGGTAATGTAATGGAGCTTTGTCATTATCTCTCGAAGTATTCCTGTACAATAATGCTTCATCGTTGATATTATTAATAACCATGTCCATCGCTCCATCATTATCAAAGTCCGCATAAGCAGCACCGTTAGAAAAAGTAGGCAAGCTCAATCCCCAATTATCAGTAACATCATCAAACCCTGCTTCTCCATTATTCTTAAAAGCATAGTTGTGTAGTTTCACCTCCGGGATCATCTGCAGCATTTGCATATTGCTGGCAAGCCCGTTTGTCTGTTGGCGATATGCGATAAAATCATGATCAGACCAATCTCTTGGAAAACCGTTCGTAATAACCAGATCACGATAACTGTCATTATCAAAATCAACGACCAACGGATCCCAGCTCCAGTCGGTTTGCGACATCCCGCTCATGAAACCTGTTTCGCTAAATGCAGGAATGCCTGTTGAATCATTTTCTCTAACGGTCAAGCCTTGGTTCAATTGCAAAGTATTTCTAACATATTGATATTGGTAACCGTAATTTTCAAAATTCTGATAGGTATTGGTGTTGTTGGCATCTGACATCATTTTTTTTCGGTAGTTGTCTTCGGCGCTCATATCGAGTTCTACAACATCAGGAAGACCGTCATTATTAATATCCACAACATCCTGTCCCATGCTGTTATAAGAAGTGTGCTTGAAATATTCCTTAACTCTGTTTGTGAAAGTGCCGTCATGATTATTGATGTAAAGAATATTATTTGAAATAAAATCATCGGATACATAAATATCTTTCCACCCATCGTTGTTGATGTCACAAATAGTTGCAGCGTGGCCATAACCTTCGAACCGAATCCCTGCCTCATCAGACACATCGTGAAAAACAGGATGGCCAAGATTTGAGTCCATATCATTTCTATAAAGTCTGCCTCTGTTTGGTCCTGAGGTTGGTCCATTCTGTCCTACAAAAACCGATGGTGCATAACTACCCGAAGCTTCATTAACGGTCAGGTACATGTCCAGGTCGCCATCATTGTCATAATCAAAAAAACTGGCCATCGTTGATTGAACATGAATATCCAATCCATATTCAGCCGCCATGTCTTTGAAATGAGGAATGCCATCTTTATCTGTGCCCTGATTAACGTAAAGAATATTTCGCCTTCTGAGATAATCTTTGTACAGCGTATTGCAAATGTAAATGTCCATCAGACCGTCATTATTAATATCAACTATTGATACACCTCTAGCCCATCTTCCTATTCCTTCCACTCCTGCTTTTATTGTAACGTCTTCGAATTCAAAATTTCCCTTGTTGAGATATAATTTGCATGGCACCATTCCTCCGGTCAAAAAAATATCCTGCAATCCATCATTATTAAAATCGCCAACGCCAACCCCACCGCCGCTATAGATATTTACAACAGAAAGCGGGTTGATAGAATCGTTTTCAATAATTGTGTTATTAAACGTAATGCCCGAATGTGAGGATGAAATTTTCTCGAACAGATTGTGGTTGCGATTGCAGGATATCATCCCAACAATAAAAGGAACAAATAAAGATAATCGAAACCGGATCAGGGAAAAATGATAATTCACAAAAGCTGTTAGTTTGAACCAAATATAAAAAAAGCTAATCTTTAAATGAAGAACTATCACGCGGAAAAGAAAAAGGAGAACATAAAAATGTTCTCCTTTTCGTGGAGGTGAGGAGAATCCAATCGAACTTCTCATCAGGTTATTACAATTTATCCGAAGAATAAAACTCGGCTCATCTATTTATTATACTCCGGATGGAGAAGGGTTCAAATTGTTGCTGTAAGAATTCTATTTCATTCAATTTGGTGATTAGGGTATCAACAAAATTTTCCCGGTGCTTTTGCGGCTTTCTATAAGATCGTGAGCCGATTTACCATCCGATAATTTAAATTTGATGGGATCAGATATTTTGATGTCTTTATTTATTACCCATTCAAAAAGCTGATTGGCACGTTTGATCCTCTCTTCCTTCGAAGTAAGATAATCCCACAGATCCCCTCCGGTAATAGTTTTCGAAGTTCCGATCAGGTAAAGAGGGTTTCCAAGTTTAAACTCCCCTCCAGCCATCCCGAAAAACACAACCTGCCCTCTCACTTTTGTTACATGAAGACTTTCTTCCATTGTGTTACCGATGCTTTCAAAAACAGCATCAACACCTGACGGATGCAGGTTTAGTATTTTTTCTTTCCATGGTTCATCGTATAAAAAAACGGTATCACATCCGGTTGAAAGTGCCATCTGTCTTTTGCTTTCGGAAGAAACAAGACCAATTACAGCAGCACCAAGTGTCTTGCAAATTTGGATCATTATCATGCCCACGCCGCCAGCAGCGGCATGAACTACCAGTACTTCACCAGCCTTTGTTTTATGACAGTCAGTCGTCAAAAAATGTGCTGATAATCCTTGCAGCAAAATAGAAGCAGCAGTTTCAAAATCAATTGCATCAGGCAATGCTATAGCATGGGATTCCGGCACTGTAACTAATTCTGCGTTTGCAAATGGAACGTCAGCAAATCCTATTCTGTCGCCAACTTTGAATACTTTGCTATGGTTATTATCAACAACAATTCCCGCGCCTTCATAACCGTTGATATAAGGAGCATTTCCTCTCATTGGATAAATACCGCATCTTCGCATAATATCAGCGTAGTTCAGGCCAATGGCTTTCATCTCAACCAAAATCTCACCCTGCTTTAAAACAGGGTCATTCACTTCTTTATATTCAAGCACATCTGATTTTCCAAATGAGCTAAAGCTTAATGCTTTCATATTTGTTTATTATAGTGATAACTTATTCTTGTACTAAAATCTTTAAATGATAAATTTCTTTTATTAACAATCTTTTTGTGCAAGCAATCCTGCATTTTGATAAATCTTGCTGAACACGAAAGGCCCTAATAGGGATATTTGTATTGCTGGTTGCTTCAGCAATATCAAAACTAAAAACTTTTGGAAATGAAATTGTATAATTACCGACAAAGCATCAACAAAATATCAAATGAAAAATCGGGATTAATAATCCTGATAGAAGCATCATCGTTCATTTTAAAAAAATGAACGGCTATTATTTTTCATTTGTTTTTTTTTCGTCAACATCTTCTTTTTGAATTTCGTGGATGTATTGATATTTTAAATGATCATACAAAGAATGTTTATCAATAATGATTGCGACCAGGCTTGCAACCATTCCTGCGAGCATCAGATGAAAAATCACATTGTGCCTGTCAGTCATTTCAAGCACAAGTATCGCAGAAGTAAAAGGAGTGCGAGTGACACCTGTCAAAAAACCAACCATTCCACAAAGAATAATCAAATTTGTATTTGAAGCTGACAACATAAACCAGCCTGACATGACAGAGCCAATGCTCGCTCCTGCGCTTAACGCTGGTGCAAATATTCCACCGGCACCGCCAATTGTGAATGATAATACCGATCCCACAATTCGCACTAAAGGTGTGTACCATGGCAAAACTTTATTGCCGGTAAATAAAGTTGTAGTCATAAGTGCTTTGCCAGAGCCAATCATGTTTTCATTCACAAAAAAAGCAAACGATGCGATAACCAGTGCACAAATAAAAGCATATAAAATGAATTGATGCTTACGATTGAATTTTGATCGCCATTTTATAATTGATAGGATAACCTTAGACATTATGCTTCCCAATGAACCTGCGACGAGAGCAACAAGAATGACTGCAGTAAACACCCAGGGAGAAAGATGGCTTACATCCGGATAACCGAGATATAAATATGGTCCTAATAATGCCTGAGCTGTTAACCCTGCAATAAGCACTGCTGTAAATAGTGCTGTTTTAAAATAACTGATATGTGTTTTAGTCAGTTCTTCTACTGCAAAAACAATCCCACCCAGAGGAGTGTTGAAAGCCGCTGCCAAACCTGCTGCAGCGCCAGTCATAATCATATTTCGTTTGGATATTTTTGGCCACCACTCCGGCAAAATCTGATTTACTTTTCTGAAAATTGATCCGGCAATCTGGATCGTCGGCCCTTCTCTTCCAATAACACCGCCTCCGAGCGACAGGATCAGAGCTGATAAGATCTTCACGATCATTATCCGGATACTGAGCAGTTTATTCACTTTTTGATTATTCTTTGGATTGGCAAGCTCAATCGCAGCCATAGTTTGCGGTATGCCACTGCCACGTGCATAAGGAGCATATCTATAAACTACCCACCATGAGATTATAAAACATATCGGGCTTACAATAAAGAACAACCATGTATAATGATGAAGAACGAAAGCAGTCCCATTTTCTGCCAGGCTAAACAGTCTTGCAAAAATCACTGCCACCAATCCAGTGATTATTGAAGCAACCCAGAAAGGTATTGCCTGCAATAAATTTAATTTAATGCGCTCATTTTTGATGTTGTCAAATAAACGTTTCAATTCCGTTCTGATACTTTTTATAAATCCCATGCTTTAATCATTATAAAATTTCGTGGTGCCTACAAAACTATCTGGCTGGGCAAGTCCATCATAAGCAATCCTGGTTTATTTTTTTTGCAACAAATTTCCCGCAGAAGGAAGGATAATCGTAAAAGTGCTTCCTTTATTAATTATTGAATCCAGTAATATCTGTCCTTTATGCAATTTAATAATTTGATGCGCAAGAGATAACCCCAATCCAAATCCCTGATTTACATTTTTGTCATCAACTCTGTAAAATGGCTGAAAAATATTTTCCTTTTCGCCTTCAGAAATTCCTTTCCCGTCGTCCTCAATTACAATATTTATTGCATTCCGGTGGCATGAAAGTTTAACCTTGGCCAAATGGTCTTCGGAATATTTGCATGCATTCACAACAACATTTTTTATTGCGGTTGACAATAATGCATCATTCCCGAACACCAATAATTTTTCATCTTCATCGGGCAATCGATCGAACGTTAATGTGACGGAATAAAGTTTATTCAGCTTTGTGATTTCAGCAGGCAATGCAAGCAATATTTCATCAATGCGCACAAGGTCTATTTCCAATCCACCGGGATCGCCCGAAGCCCTTGCAAACTCAAGCAGTGTTTGGGTGAGCTTGCCTAGCCTGTGAACGTCCTGATAAACAGAGGCCATCACCGTTCTGTATTCTTCAGATTCTCTGTTGCGATCCAGTGTTACCTCCAATTGGCTTGATACGGATGTGAGAGGGGTTAATAATTCATGAGATGCATTTGATATAAACCGGCGATGTATGTCAAAGCTTTCCTGCAAACGGCTCAGTAATTGATTCAGCGTTGCAGACAAATAATCCCACTCATCTTTGCCATTGCCGGACTTTATCCTGCCTGCAAGGTTCTGCACAGAAATATCGTTCACCTCATCAGCAATTTTCCGAAGCGGCCTCAAAAGCTGTTT
>DATGIX010000039.1:0-7218 GCA_035295505.1 Puia sp.
CGCTATCTTCTCGTCTAAAAATTCCTGCCTGTACACATATTGCGGGTATATGGCATTCCAGGTTTTTTCTACTGCAGCCAATGTGGTTTTAATATTGGCATCATTTATTTTCACTGCACAATGTTCAACATGGCCATTCATTGGGAACATCACAACAGGATTAATATCCGACCGAAATGATTTATCAAAAAAATCTTTCACTACGCCAACGATTGGCGCAGAAATTCCATCCAGCACTAATTTTTTATTGATTGCTTCCTGGGGAGATGATAAGCCAAGTTTCCTGATCACCGTTTCATTCACGATAAATTGATTGATCGTATCGGAAGAATAAATATTCCTTCCTGCCACTAATTTCAAATTGAATGTGGACAGATAATTCGCGTCAATCGTTTTCCCATTCACTCCCCACACTTCATCTTTTACACGGTTGTCATATCTAATACCATCTAAGTTACTGTGATCTGCCCCTGGCGCTTCCATACAAAGTGAAACATTTTTCACAGCCGGAATTTCTTTTAGGTCATTCACCAATTCTTTCATTTTTAAAACGCCAACACTATCATTCAACGGAACTGTCACCATCACAATATTATTTTTATCAAAACCAAGATCGCTGTGTTTTGAAAAATTCATTTGCGAAGCAATAATGATTGTACCGATGATGAGTAATTGCGAAATAGAAAACTGTGTGACCACTAATGCCCTTCGCAAAGAAAATCCGCCACCGGAATTATTAGCTGAGGTTTTCCCTTTCAATGCAGTTATCGGTTTAAACCCCGATAATATTAATCCCGGATAAGAACCTGATAAAAAAATCACAGCAATAGTTACTGTAACGACGAATAAAGCCAGGTAAATATTTTTCAACGGATCGATGGTGAGTTGTGTTTTGAAAAGTGTATTCACCAACGGCAATGCCATCTGTGCCAAAACAAAAGCAACGATCGTTGCAAAAACAGTAATGAGTGTTGTTTCTGCAATAAACTGCCAGAACAATTGATTGCGCATACTGCCTAATACTTTTCGTATGCCGATTTCTTTGCTGCGGTTCACGGCTTGCGCAGTTGCGAGGTTGATGAAATTAACAGCTGCAGTAACGATCAGCAATAAACCGATCAATGCAGCAGCAAACAAATATTTTTTATCAGCATAGCCATCATAATCTGTATTGAAATGAATATCATTTAATGGCTGAAGATGAAAAATAAAATTATTCTGGTTCGGGCTGTTCGCATAATATTTCTTCATGATCTGCGGGAATGCAGATGCAACAGAAGCCTTACTGACACCGGGTTTCAGCAAGAGGAAGGTATTGGTTTCGCTGCTGAACCCGCCCCAGCTACCATCATTAGCCTGCCAGTCGCTGAATTCTTTTAAACTTTTATCGCTTATATAAATTTCCTGCGGCCTGTCTGTGTTTATCGGAATATCTTTCAACACACCGGTGATTTTAAAATCTGCGTGATTATTTATCCGTATAATTTTCCCCATCGCATTTTCATCTCCAAAATATTTCTTCGCTAATTTTTGTGTGATGATCGCCGTGTTTGGTTCAGCAAGCGCAGTTTGCATATTTCCCTGAACAAGCGGGAAATTAAATATGTCAAAAAAATCTGAAGTAGTCACGGCAACTCCGTTCTCCTCATTGAATTTTTTTAACTCGTTTTGTGATGAAGTAATATTCACTGGCATTTTCCAGAACACCGCAACACGAACAGATTTTTCTGCAAATGAAAAATCATTGCGCAGAGCTTTAGCTAATGGCGAAGGCGTTCCCCGCGAATAAAATGTATTATCAGATTTTACTTCGGTAACGACGCGATAAATCCTGTCTTTATTATGATTAAAGTTTTCAAAACTCAAATGATAAAAAACAATTGTAAAAATGAGGATGCTGCAGGCAATTCCTAATGAAAGCCCGATAATATTTATGGCAGCATACGATTTGTTTCTCGTTAAATTCCTCCAGCCGGTTTTGAAATAGTTCTTTAGCATTGTCTGGCACTGGATTTATGTGATTAAAATAATTTGCCTGATTCTCTCTGTCAATTATCCATTATCAATTGTCAATTCACCATTGACCATTCACTACTCACATTATTCACTCCTCAAACTTCTCACCGGATTTGCCACCGCAGCTTTGATTGCCTGAAAGCTTACTGTCAAAATAGTAATCAGCAATGCGCCAATTCCTGCTATAGCAAAAATCCACCACGATAATGCTGCGCGGTATTCATAATTCTGCAGCCAGCTATGCATGAAATAATAAGACGCAGGTGTCGCAATCAGAAATGAAATCAAAACGAGCAGCACAAAATCTTTGCTCATCAATTGCCACAAACCAAACACAGATGCGCCCAATACTTTGCGGACGCCAATTTCTTTTGTTCTTTGCTCTGCTACGAATGATGCCATTCCAAATAACCCGAGACAAGAAATGAAAATAGCAAGCACTGTGAAAAAACCTGCAAGCTTTCCAATACGTTCTTCATCCGCAAATTTTTGTGCATATTCTTCGTCAGCGAATTTGTAATCAAAGCCTTCATCCGGAGAATATTTTTTGCATGTTGACGCAACTTTTGCAAGTGATGCAGATGTGCTCATGTTAGGGCTTAATTTTATATTCAATATTCCACCAATCGTTGTGTCGAGTTTGAACACAGTTTGTTTTGCCAATGAATAAGGAGATTCCATCACCATGTCTTTGATGACACCAATAACCCTATAAGATTTGCCGCCCCATTTTATCATTTCACCTACAGGTTTTTTAAAACCGATATATTTCACTGCTGTTTCATTCAGCACAATTGCAGAAGAATCTGTCGCAAACTGATTGCTGAAGTCTCTTCCATCAACAAATTGCCATCCGACCGTTTTTCCAAATTCTGTAGTGATGCCAACAGTATTAAATTTTGTAGATGCCTGTGGGTCTCTGCCTATCCAATCAAAGCTGTCATCATAATGGTCATTCTCTGTAACTGGTGTGCTCGATTCTGACATGTCGGTGATGGCACCTTGTTGCAACAACTCATTCCGGATATTCTTGAGGTTGTTGTGATAATTATAAGTCTGCATCACCACGTAAATAAGCCCCTGACTGTTATAACCTGCAGGTCTGCTTTTTGCAAATTGCACTTGCCTGAAAACAGTAATGGTGCTGATGATTAAAATAATCGATACCGTGAATTGCACAACCACCAACACTTTGCGGGGAGTGGATGCAAAACGTCCTGCTTTAAATGTTCCTTTCAACACTTTCACCGGATTGAAAGACGATAAATATAATGCTGGATAAATTCCTGCAATCAAACCTGTCATCAAACTGAAACCAATGCCTGCTATCCAGAAATAAATATTATTCAAAGGCATTGTTATTTGCTTGCCTGAAACAATATTGAAGAATGGCAATATCAGTGCTACTAAAACAACCGAACAAATAAATGCGAGCATCGCCACTAATAATGATTCACTGAAGAATTGCCCGATTAATTGAGAGCGCATAGAACCAATTGCCTTGCGAATGCCAACTTCTTTTGCACGCTTTTCGCTTCTCGCTGTGCTCAGGTTCATGAAATTAATGCAGGCAAGCAACAGCACAAACATGCCGATGATAGCAAACATCCACACATATTTTATGCTGCCGCCAACGCTCACTCCATTTTTAAATTCTGAATACAAATGCCACCTGCTCATTGGCTGCAAAACCATTTGTGGTTTTTGGCGCTTCGCAGTCGCGGCATCTATTTTGTTCAGCTTAATATCTTTGATTTTTGCTGACACTTTTGCCATGTCAGCATTGTCAGCCAACTGCACAAACAGTTGAAAAGAATTATTGTACCAATTGTTTTCATTGCCAGTCACCCAGCTTGTCAAATCAAAAAAAGGAGCAATGAAAGCAACATCTTTCAACGAAGTATTTTGCGGTAAGTCTTCATACACGCCCGTCACTTTTGCATTTGCATCAACATTAATCTTCACTATTTTTCCCATCGGATCTTCATTGCCGAAAAGTTTTTTAGCGAGAGTTTGAGATAATAAAACGGATGATGGAGCATTCAACCCCGCACGCGAACCTGCAATCATTTTCAGTGTGAGCATATCCGGCGCTTCTGCTTCCATGTAATTTCCCTGTGTGCTTATTTTCTTATCGCCAAAAGCTACAAGACTATTCATGCTCCATGATGAAAGCACAACATGTTTGAAATCGCTGCCAAAACTTTTGCGCAGCTCCGCAGCAACGGGAATATCGTTGCCTTTATCAGTATTAACAACTCCATTGAAAGTTTGGCTTTGCATCACCTGCGCGATGCGGTCGTAGTTCTGATGATATTTGTCAAACGACAGCTCATCCAAAATCCACAAGCCGATAAGCATCACCACTGCAATGCCTGCAGCAAGCCCACTGATATTAATAAAAGATGAAATTTTATTCTTCAATAAATTTCTCCATGCGATGATGAAATAATTTCTAATCATATATTTTCAATTTATGAAATTCGGATATCCATTACTGTTAGTTATTACAATTTTTCTATTCTGTTCTCAAACTTTTCACAGGATTTGCAATTGCTGCTTTGATTGCCTGGAAGCTTACTGTTATTAATGCAATAAGGATTGCCGCAAAACCTGCGAGCGCAAACATCCACCAGCTAATGTCAACCCTGTATACAAAGTGTTGCAGCCATTTGCTCATTGCCCATCCTGCTATCGGCGTTGCAATAACTATGGCTATTATCACCAACTTCAAAAAATCTTTAGATAAAAGCTGAACGATCCCGGAAACATTTGATCCCAGCACTTTTCTAATTCCTATTTCTTTGCTTCTTTGTTCGGCACTGAATGCAGCAAGGCCAAACAGACCAAGGCAGGAAATAAGAATAGCCATCAACGTAAATGAATTGATGATGTTCGATAGAGTGATTTCCGCCTGATATTGTTTTTGCACTTCTTCGTCAACAAATGCGTATTCAAATGGAATGCCGGCAAAGTTTTTATTCCATAATACAGCAATTTTTCCGAGCAATGTTTTATAATTTTTACTTTCAGTGCTTATGAGAATTTCCGGCACATAGCTTCTTATGTACCAAATAAATAATGGTTTTATATCATCACGCAAGGAACTGTAATTGTAATCTTTCATCACGCCGGCTATCTCAAAAGTCATTGGAATACCGTTTCCGGATTGTGAAAAAAGTTTTGTGCCTGGTGCTTTATCGGGTTGAAGTCCCAAAGCTTTTGCGAGTGTTTCATTGATGATTACTTTGGTTGAATCACCATGGCGGAAATCTCTGCCTGCAGCGAGTTTGATGCCTGCCGTTTTTATGAAATTTTCATCGGCTTCAATAAAACTTGCATCGGGAGCAGCAGCGATATTTCCGCCCTGACGAAAAAGATGCAGATCATAAAGCACATCCTGTCCGGGAAAATTATCTGTTCGTGTTACTGATTTTATTTCCGGCAATTTTTGAAGATCATTTATGAATGATGGAATTTGATTTACTGTTTCATCAGAATGAAAAGCAAAACCGATTTTTTGGTCCTTATCGAAGCCAAGATTTTTGTTTTTTATATAATTCAACTGACTATAAATAACAATGATTCCTGTTATCAACACAATCGATAACACAAATTGAAACACAACCAATGAACGACGGATTCCCGCTGCGGAAATGTGGGTGGTAAAATTTCCTTTAATAACTTTTATTGCCTTGAACGCAGATAAATAAAATGCCGGATAGCTTCCTGCAGCTAAGCCTGTTATTGTGATCATCGCTGCAAGTATCAGCCAAAGCCTGTAATCAGAAAAAAAATGCAAACGAATATCTGCCTGCGTGATCATATTCAGATAAGGCAATAGCAATGCCAGCAATGGAAGGGCAATCATTACGCAAATCAAGGATAGCAAAAAAGATTCGCTGAGAAATTGTTTTATCAGATCTGACTTCACAGCGCCGATCACTTTTCTAACCCCAACTTCTTTGGCTCGCTTCGATGCACGCGCAGTGGAAAGATTCATGAAATTGATGCATGCAATAATTTGAATGAGCGCAGCAATTAGAATTAAAATGTAAAGAAATTCCGGGCTTATTGGTTTAGTTAATTCAAGCCCTTTGAAACCAGTTGTAGTATGAATTGTCTTGACAGGCTGAAGATAAAATTGCTTTTCCATTCCCAAACTTTTCAATTGCGCCTCACCATATTTTTTTAGGAAAGAAGGGAATTTTTTTTCTAATGCAGCAGCATTTGTGTGTGGGCGCAACTTTACGTAAGAAATAACAACATTGCTGCCCGCCCAGGAATTCTCATTCGTAAAATAACCTCCATAACCACCACTGTTCATCGACACAAAAAAATCAGCATGGATATTTGATTTGCCGAGGCTCTCATCTATCACAGCCTTCACTGTAAAATCATTCTTTCCAAAACCATTATCTATCAGAATGATTTTCCCTACAGGATTTTCTTTTCCGAAAAGTTTTTCCGAAACAGATTTCATCAGCACAACAGAATTCGGAGATGATAGCGCATTTTTTGCATTTCCGTAGTTAAAATGAAAATTGAACATGTCAAACAAAGTGGAGTCTGCGTATGCCATATCATCTTCATAAATCGATTTGCCTTTATAGCGCAACAAATGATGGCTCATACCCACACCTGGAATGATGCGTGCATACTGTTCAACCTCCGGATAATCATTTTGCATTGCCGGTGCAACCGGCGCAGTCACTGTCGCCCAATTGCCTTTGTCGTTCTGAACTTTCCAGATTGTGTTGATGCGGTAAATATCTTCTGCGCGATCATGTTGTTTGTCATAACTATATTGATCCTGCACATACAAGATTATATAGAGGCAACACAATGTGCCGATTGCCAATCCGATAATATTAATAAAACTGAATGTCTTATTTTTCAATGAGGAACGAAGTGCGGTTTTGAAATAATTCCTAATCATTTGAACAGACATTAAGGGAGTTGAAAGTATAATGAGAACTGTTAATCGGGCATAGCAAACGAAGCCCCTAAAAATTTACCAACAACATGCCGGAAACAAATGCAAATGATTTACAGTGTAGTAGTTATGCAGAACATACGAATGGGTTCGTTTTCGATACAAGATGTGTTCGGTTTTGATACAAGCGAAGTCGGCGGTTTTCAGTCGGCAGTCATCAATTTGTCTCCAATAATGCGAAAGCTTTTTCAAAGTTTTAAGCTTTG
>DATGIX010000040.1:0-18500 GCA_035295505.1 Puia sp.
TCTTTAAAATTCATTAAGTTTATTGCCTAAAATTGAAAGCATGAAATTATTCAGGCATGGAAAGCCAGGCGAAGAAAAGCCCGGAGCGTTAATAAATGATGAGCATATTGATGTGAGCAAGTTTGGCGAAGATTATGAAGAAGATTTTTTTGAAAGCGATGGGATTAATCGTTTGAAAAAATGGGTGAGCTCACATTATGACCAATGTGAAAAGCTTGATAAAATTGAGCGTTTCGCTCCGGCAATAAAACGTCCGTCAAAAATTGTTTGCGTGGGTTTGAATTATTCTGATCATGCAAAAGAGACGAATGCAAAAATGCCTGAAGAACCAATATTGTTTTTCAAATCAACTACAGCCATTTGCGGACCGAATGATGATGTTATCATTCCCAGGAATAGCAAAAAAACAGATTGGGAAGTGGAGCTTGCAGTTGTGATTGGCAAGAAAGTTTCTTATGTGGATGAAAAAGATGCTGCAAATTATATCGCAGGATATGTCCTTCACAACGATTATAGCGAGCGTGCATTTCAGATTGAGCGGAGCGGACAATGGGTGAAAGGAAAAAGCTGCGACACATTTGCACCAATAGGCCCTTATCTTGTAACGCCGGATGAAATAAGCGATATTAACAATCTTCGGTTATGGCTCACCGTGAATGGAAAGATTTTTCAGGATGGAAATACCTCCAACCTGATTTTTAATGTGCCGTTTTTAGTTCATTATATCAGTCAGTTCATGACTTTGCTGCCGGGAGATATGATAAGCACAGGAACACCAGCGGGTGTTGGTCTTGGGCAAAAGCCTGAGCCGGTTTATTTAAAAGCCGGTGATGTGGTGGAACTCGGTATTGATGGATTGGGTTCTTCAAAACAAACATTGGTAAACTGGAAAAGCAATTAGCAAATCACTCAATGGCTCAATTTCTCAATTGTTGAATTGCGCCATTTTCAAATTGAGCAATTATGAAAAGATATTGTCTTGCGCTTGATTTAAAAGATGATGCAGCATTGATTGCAGAATACGAGCAAATTCATAAAAATGTTTGGCCCGAAAATATCAAAGGCATTAAAGATGCGGGAATAACGGTGATGGATATCTACAGAACCGGTAATCGTTTGTTCATGATTATGGAAGTGAATGATGATTTTTCTTTCGAAAAAAAGGCAGCAGCAGATGCTGCGAATGAGAAAGTGCAGGAATGGGAAAAATTGATGTGGAAATTTCAGCAGCCATTGCCATGGGCAAAGAATGGTGAGAAGTGGGTTTTGATGGAGCAAATATTTAAGTTGTAAGTGATGAGTCGTAAGTGGTAAGGGGGCAAGTATGTTTATAAATTTAAACCTGTTTTATGAAAGTTGTTCGTTTCGAAGACTTGATTGCGTGGCAAAAAGCGCAGGATTTAGCAATCTATATTTATACAGCATTTGCTAATCTAAAAGATTTTGATTTCAGAAGCCAAATTCGTTCTGCGGTTGTTTCGGTTTCTAATAATATTGCTGAAGGTTTTGATATTGCGAGCAAAAAAGAATTTAACAGATTTCTCGGCATTTCAAGAAATTCGTGCAATGAGGTGAAATCAATGATTTATCTGGCATTCAGGCTAAACTATGTTGATGTGAAAGATAAAGTAGAGTTAATTAGTCATTGTGAAGAAGTAACTCGAATAATCGTTGGGTTAATGAAATCTCTTGGTCTCTAAACTTATCACTTACAACTTATGACTTACAACTGCATCGATACGCATGTTCACTTTTGGAAGTATAACAAGGTTCGAGATGCATGGATGGACGATATGAAAATCCTGCAGCAGGATTATTTACCCGAGCATTTAATGCTGAACCTGAAAAGAAATGGGGTTGATGGCTGTGTTGCAGTGCAAGCTTCACAAGAGGAAGTGGAAACGAGATTTTTAGTAGAACTTTCCAAGACACATAGTATAATAAAAGGAGTTGTTGGCTGGATTGATTTGCGTGCCGATAATGTAGAAGAAAAATTGCAGCATTTTTCAGAATACAAAATCATTAAAGGTTATCGTCATATTGTTCAGGGAGAGCCGAATGATTTTTTATTGCGCGAAGATTTTCAGAGAGGAGTGAGGGCATTAAAGAGTTATAATTATACCTATGATATTTTGATTTATCCGAAGCAATTGCAATCAACATTACAATTTGTTTCAAAATTCCCTGACCAAAAATTAATCATCGACCATTGTGCGAAACCGGAAATTAAAAACCATAAAATAGATGACTGGAAATCGTTGATGAAAGAAATTGCGCAGAGCAAAAATGTTTTTTGTAAGGTATCAGGGTTGTTCACAGAAGCTGTATGGAAAGGCTGGACTCCGGCTGATTTTTATCCTTATCTTGATGTCGTGTTCGATGCTTTTGGAACTGACAGATTAATGTTCGGCAGTGATTGGCCTGTGATTTTGGTTTCAGGAATGTATGTTCAATGGAAAAGCATGCTTGAAAAATATATGGAAGGATTTAAAGAAGAAGATAAAGAGAAATTCTTTGGTCTGAATGCGATTGAATTTTACAATTTGTCGATGTGAAAATTTGCAAATGTGCAGATGTGCGAATTGGTGAATATTGGATTATCGTGAAAATCTCGACTAGCTCCGGCCTTCAGGCCGGAGAATAAAAATTGATGTTGTTGCAAATTACGAGCCTGAAGCCGAATAGAATATCAACAGCATAAGAGTGCGATCCGCCGCGGCGGACAAGCTGCAAGAATGCTGAGTAGTGTTAATCGGCTTGTTACACAAAATAATATTACATAACATGCATTTGCTATTAATGACAAATGCAAACTGCAAACTTTAAACTGGAAACTCTTATGGACTTGCATCTTGCCAACAAAGTGTTCATCGTGACGGGCGGCGCAAAAGGTATTGGCGCTGCGATTAGCAAATCAATTGCTGCAGAAGGCGGCATTGTGGTGATTGCCGGAAGAGACAAAAAAGACAATCATGAAATTGTGGATGCCATCGTGAAACTGCGTGGCAAAGCGGCTTCGCACACTGTTGAATTGGGCGAGCCAGCCGCTTGTAAAGAAGTAATTGAATTCGCCATTGAAAAATATGGGCGCATTGATGGAGTGGTGAATAATGCCGGAGTGAATGATGGAGTTGGTCTTGCGAGCGGTTCGCCGGAAAAGTTTATGCAGTCGCTCCAAAAAAATCTCAGCCATTATTATAACCTCGCTCATTATGCACTGCCTCATTTAAAAAGCACAAAAGGAAGTATCGTGAATATCGGCTCAAAAGTTTCTGTGACGGGACAAGGAAACACTTCAGGCTATGCAGCATCTAAAGGTGCGATTAATGCGCTGACACGAGAATGGGCGACAGAATTATTGCCATTTTCAATTCGCGTCAACACCGTATTACCGGCGGAGGTTTGGACACCATTATATGAAACGTGGATTAAAACTTTTCCTGAGCCACAAAAGAAAATGGATTCCATCACAGCAAAAATCCCTTTGGAGAAAAGGTTCACGACATCAGAAGAAATTGCGGACACGGTTGTGTTTTTGCTGAGCGATAAATCGAGCCATACGACGGGACAAATTTTATTTGTTGATGGAGGTTACACGCATTTGGACAGGTCATTAACTTAAAAATATTTTGAAGAATGTTTCGATTAGATAATAAGACAGCGATTGTAACAGGCGGTGGAAGCGGCATTGGTCGTGCGATTGCAAATGTTTTTGCAGAACAAGGCGCTCATGTTTTTGTGCTTGACTTAAATGAACAGGATGGAAAAAATGTGATAGATGAAATCAAAAACGAAAATGGACAAGCGACATTCAAAAAATGCAATGTGAGCTCGCAAGCTGAAGTTGATAATGTGGTGAAAGAAATTTTGAATGAAGTGCCATCCATAAACGTTTTGCTAAACATTGCAGGTATTGCTCACATTGGCAATGCAGAAAATACCTGCGAAAATGATTTTGACAGATTGATTAATGTGAATGTGAAAGGAGTTTATAATTGTCTTCACGCCGTGATTCCTCACATGAAAAAAAGTGGTGGTGTGATATTAAATATGGCGTCAGTTGCATCATCAGTTGGTATCCCGGATAGATTTGCTTATTCAATGACAAAAGGTGCTGTTGTTGGGATGACATTATCTGTTGCTAAAGATTATATTCATCAAAACATACGCTGCAACTGCATTTCACCAGGAAGAGTTCATACGCCATTTGTCGATGGATTTCTCACGAAAAATTATCCCGGAAAAGAAAAGGAAATGTTTGAAAAGCTTTCTAAAACGCAACCAATCGGAAGAATGGCAGAGCCAAAAGAAGTCGCACACCTCGCATTATATCTATGCAGTGATGAAGCTGCATTTATCACCGGCTGCGATTATGCAATTGACGGAGGGTTTATTAAGCTCAATAATTAAGAGTCAATCGTGAACGATCAATGGTGAATTGTTTCTCCGATATTTAAAGTCACTATAAAGAAATCTTTCTTTATCATTGTCTATTGACCATTCACTATTCACCATTCGCCAAATCATCAAGCTCTCTTCTCTGTTTCTTCGTAGGTCTTCCGATTTTGCTAAGGCGTTTTCCGGTATGAAAACTTGCTGCCTGAAATTGTAATCTTTCGATTTCTTCAGCAGGAGTAATGTCGAGGTAATATTTGATTGCTTCAGAATATTGAACACGATTATGCAATAATCCAGTTACTTTAATTCTCCATTTTTTCGCTTCTGTTTTCACATCAAACTCATCATCGATGTTCACATGCTTCGATGGCTTTGCCTGCGCTCCATTAAATTTTACTTTCCCTTTGTCACAAGCATCTGTTGCCAGTGATCGGGTTTTGAATAATCTAATTGACCAGAGATATTTATCAAGGCGAAGTTTTTCTGGTGAGGGCATAGTTGAATATTTTGTTCTTCAGATTTTCATCAACTCATTTCCGCAAAATATTTATGGAAATATGGAATTGTTTCAATGCCTTTGTAAAAATTGGCAAGGTCAAATTTTTCATTGGGTGAATGAAGATTATCGCTATCCAATCCAAAGCCCATGAACACAATTTTTATTCCCAGTTCTTTTTCGAACAATGCGCAAATAGGAATGCTGCCGCCACCACGAACAGGAACTGGTTTCTTATTGAATGTCGCTTCAATTGCTTTTTCTGCAGCTTTGTAAGCTTTCGAATCAAGCGGCGTCATGTATGGCTCGCCACCGTGATGTTCAGTGGTTTTTACTGTCACTCCTTCCGGCGCAATTTTTTTAAAATAGTTCAGCAGTAATTCACTGATTTTTTCTGACGACTGGTTCGGTACCAATCTGGAAGAAATTTTTGCAAATGCTTTTGATGGTAAAACTGTTTTTGAACCTTCGCCGGTATAGCCGCCCCAAATTCCGTTCAGTTCAAGTGTTGGGCGAATTCCTGTTCTCTCATTCGTTGAATATCCTTTCTCGCCCCAGACTGCATCAATACCTAAATCTTTTTCATATTCTTTTAAATCGAATGGCGCATTTCCCAAAAGTTTTCTTTCAGCAGCACTTGATTCAAGCACATCATCATAAAACCCGGGAATCGTGATATGATTATTTTCATCATGGCAGCTTGCGATCATTTTTGCAAGAATGGTAATCGGGTTGGCAACAGCGCCACCGTACACGCCGCTGTGCAAATCACGGTTCGCTCCCGTAACCTCAACTTCTATATATGAAAGCCCGCGAACACCAATATCGATGGATGGATTTTCCAAACTAATCATCGATGTGTCGCTGATGAGAATTACATCTGCTTTTAATAATTCCTTATGTGATGCTACAAATTTTCCAAGATTTGGTGAACCGATTTCTTCTTCGCCTTCAATAATGAATTTCACGTTAGTTGAAAGTGAATTTGTTTTACTCATCATTTCAAACGCTTTCACGTGCATATAAAATTGCCCTTTATCATCAGCAGAACCACGTGCAAAAATTTTTCCATCTTTTATCACCGGCTCAAAAGGCCCGCTGTGCCAGAGGTTCAGCGGGTCGGCTGGTTGCACATCATAATGACCATACACCAGAACTGTTGGTTTTGATGCATCAATTATTTTTTCTGCATATACAATCGGGTGTCCTTCTGTTGGAAAAATTTCAGCTTTATCAACGCCCGCTTCCAGAAATTTTTGCTTCACCGCTTCAGCGCAATTCTCCATATCTTTTTTGTGCTCGCTCTTTGCGCTGATAGAAGGCATGCGCAACAAATCGAGCAGCTCATTCAAAAAACGATCTTTATTTTTTTCCTGATAATCTTTCCAAGCCTGCATATATTTTTATTTAAAATTAATTGAAACGGGAAAAGCGAATTTAGGTGTTTTAAGATATTTATGTTACGGGCAATAGTAATTCTGTTCAACATCGTTGCGTCGCACTCTTGTACTTGTAGGAATTCTATTGAGCTGTGGCTTCAAAAGCGGCAAGTGTACGAAAGTCTTAAAGTTGAGAGTATTTTAGAATGCTTAGCGGGCTGCCGTCATGACGAGGAACGAACCCATCTGCTCTAGACATAAAAACATCTTTGAATTTGTGAATCAGATTGCTTCGCCATCCGCCGCGGCGGACGCAATGACAGCGAGTGCATATGGAAATTTAAACAAAAAGAATCTTAGAATTACTAAAAGAATTTGCGTCATCCCTGTGAAGGCAGGTATCTGTTTGTTGCTAACATAAGAAACCAATATAAACTAAGAGTTTCGAATGATGCAATAGTTAATTAGATTTATAAATCATACACTATCTTATCCAATGCGCTCAAAATTTTTTTTCCTAATTAGTATAGTAGCTATAGTTTCTTGCAATGAAAAGAAACTACCTCCTCCGAAAAGTTTCAGATTGATTATCCCCGATACTGCAAAAAGCAAAGCTGCAAAAATAATTTATGATGGCTTAGAGGTGTTATCTGCTAATTTAAGTTTATATAGACTTGACAAAGGTGTGGATAGTTTTGAAATGCGATTATGGATTTCGAGTTATTTGGAACCTAATAACGTAATTATTCTTAAGTATGCTGAACAAAAATGGATTCCAACTAAAATGTCGTTTTGGTTTGAAAGTTTGAGGTTTGATAGTGCTAAAATATATCGATTGAATTTGAAACAAAAAGATATTTCATCAATTGTTGATAGTATTGAAAAATTTGACCTTATAGGCATCCCTATGCAAGATGAAATTCCAAATTTTCGCGATACTGTTCCAGATGCATTTATTTATACAATCGAAATTGCAACCAAAGACTACTATAAAGTTATGAGCTATCATTGTCCAGATTACTATGTAAAAGAAAAGTATAATAAACGCATAACAGATTTTTTATTTTTTATTAAAAGAAGATTAGTTGGGTCTGATTTCCAAATGTGTAAACCTTAACTCATGCTCCGCAAAATCCTCTACATTATCCTCGTCATCTTTTTCATCTGGCTGGCATTTGCCACGCGAACTCACCATCAATGGTTTCATCCTTTTATTGTGAAATATGGTGGCGATACAATCTGGGCGGGCATGTTCCTGATTTTTCTGCGCATATTTTTTATCAAAATAAAATTATGGAAACTGGCAATCATCAGTTATTCCTTAGGCATTGCTGATGAAGTCTCGCAGCTTTATCATGCGCCGTGGATTGATTCCATCCGTAATAATCCTGTCGGCGGCGCATTGCTCGGTCACGATTTTTTGTGGAGCGATATAGCTTGTTATGCGGCAGGTACTCTTCTGGCATTCATCCTTTTATTAATGATTGAATAATTAATAAAGAATATTTTTCGATTTATTTCATAGTGCTAATAGTCTTGCGGCTTTAAATGATTACCTTTAAACTATAAACGATGAGAACTCCTGCCTCTCGGTATCTACTTACAGCACCATTATTATTTTTTCATCTAAAACAATTGAATACATGAGTGAATCCTGGAATAAAAAAGAACGACAGAAAATGAAGAAGAAACAACGTGAAGAGAAGGCCGAAAAAATGCAAGAAAGAAAAGAGAATGTAAAGAAGAGCCAAAGTCTTGATGACATGTTGGCTTATGTGGATGAAAATGGAAATTTGTCAAGCACTCCGCCTGACCGCAGAAAGAAAGTGGAGATAAAAGCAGAAGATATTGAAATCGGTGTTCCGAAATATGTTGAACCTACTCAGGAAGAACTGACCCGCACAGGCAAAATCACTTTCTTCAATCACGATAAAGGTTTTGGGTTCATCAAAGATCAGGTTTCGCAGGAAAGCGTTTTTGTACACGTAAATAACCTTTCCGGAGGCAGCGTGAAAGAAAATGATAAAGTGACTTTTGAAGTGGAAATGGGCCAGCGTGGGCCAAGTGCTATTAATGTGAAAGTGCTGAACTGATTTTACAAGTTATCAATATCTGTAACAAACGGCATTCACGTTCATGCCTGCTCCAACAGAAGCAAACATGACTACATCGCCCGAATCAAGATGATGGTTCGGGATTTTATTTTTTCTCACGAGGTCAAATAAAGTTGGGATGGTTGCTACAGAACTATTTCCCAGCCACTGAATGCTCATTGGCATGATATCACCAGGAATCTTTTCTATGCCATATAACTGATAAAGTCTTTTGATAATCGCTTCATCCATTTTTTCATTAGCCTGATGAATAAAAATTTTTTTCAGCACGGAAATATCTGTGCCACTTTTTTCCAGACAGTCTTTCATTGCCGCGGGCACATTTGTGAGAGCAAATTCATATACTTTTCTCCCCTGCATTTTCAGATAGCGTACACAAGGGTCACTTCCGGGAAGATAGGACGTGCCCATATTGATATAATTTACTTCATCCAATGAATAAGTTTGCATAGATGCGCTCAGCAAACCGGAGCGAAGCTCGTTCGTTTCTTTGTATTCAATAACAGCCGCCCCGGCACCATCACTAAAAATCATGCTGTCTCGGTCATACATATCAATCACTCTTGATAAAGTTTCAGTGCCAATCACCAATGCTTTGTTTGCAATGCCTGCTTTGAAAAAAGCATCAGCCTGAATCACGCCTTGCAGCCATCCGGGGCAACCAAACAGAATATCATATGCGATGCAGTTTGGATTCTTAATGCCAAGATCATGTTTTATTAAACTGGCAATGGATGGCACCGCATCTGTTTGAATCGTGTTTTTGACAACGTTGCCAAAATTTTGCGCTACAATTATCTGGTCAATTGTTTCGGGGTTAATGCCACTGTCGGCAATTGCATTTTTTGCCGCAATGCTCCCGATGTCAGATGCATTTAATTCATTCGTGGTATAGCGGCGCTCTTCAATGCCCGTAACCTGTTTGAATTTTTCAACCACTTCTTCCGGTGGCGTTACTAAAGCTTGTTGCGTTTTGGAATAGAAAAGGTGCTTAGCAAAATCTTTGTTAGGAACAATTGAAGGTGGAATGTAAGAGCCAGTGCCAGTGATAACAGAACAAAGCATAAATCAGATAAAAATATTAGTTAAGGAGTTTTATTGAATGAAAGGTAATCAATAACTATATAGAAATTGAAATCCCATTCTTTATTCTGAACTTTTTTCTTCGATTGTTTCTGCCGAAGCATCAGAAGATTCTTCTGGCGCATGTGGAGTATTGTTTCTGATCGTGAGCTGAAAACTGCTATTCAATGTGAATTCAAACAATTGTTTGCGCGTGATTTTTTTTGATGCATCATTTTCTTTCAGCAATGTCATCAGGTCAATGGCAATAGGAGGAGAATCAGCCAATGAACTTATCCTGCCGTCATTCAACTGTACATTGGAAAAACTAAGACGCGGTTTTCTGCCGCCGGCAGCTCTCATGAAATCACTGTTGTTCATATTCAAAACCTGTTCTTCAGTGCTCGCTTTTTTCATCAGGATGATGATAACAGGCAAATATTTTTTCCACGTTTGCGTAAACATACTAAAAGCTTATTGTTATTTTAAAAGAGAGTTTCTTTAATTATTATCTTCTGTGAGCCTGGTAAATGAAACTCCATTGAAAATTCTGGTAAGATTAATATCCTGTTCTTCTTTCCATTTGTCCATGTTCGATTTGCTCACGATGCGCCAAAGATTTTTTGATTTCAGCTCATTATAATCTTTTCCATAAATAAAAATACCGCTCACCGTGCTGCGCTCTTTAAAATGTATATTCACTGTTGTTGATTTCCTGTTTTGGTCTTTGATAAATTTTTCAATCACTTCGATAGTCATTGTTATAATAATTTGGTTAAATAATAATAGAAAGAGAAATAAATCTATGCTGAGTTTTTTATTAAAAACGTCCTGAAGTAAAACCTTTGTTGCTTTTTGCTCTGGCTTCGCTCACTTTGAGAGAACGCCCGTCAGACATTTTCCCGTCAAGCTCTTTCAATGCTTTTTGTGCAGCATCGTCATTAGGCATTTCAACAAAACCAAACCCGCGGCTCTGACCTGTCTCTCTGTCCATAATTACTTTTGCAGAAGATACTGCTCCATATTCGTTAAATAAATTTTTCAGGTCAGCATCCTGAATGTTGAACCCTAAATTGGATACATAAATGTTCATAATAAAAAAATTAAAATTAAAAATGCACTTGAGAAGCAAGCAGGTGTAAAAGAAGAATGAAAGACGAGAAAATATTGTTCGCTTACAAGAGCTGTTGAACTCAAATTGTCGCGTTAAAGGTAATCTTTAATCAGCAGAGAGCTGTTTTTATTTTCTGCATGAAGAACCGATTATTTAATATGACAAATTACTTCTTGTATTTTGAAAGATTTACAAGTAAAACGCCTGATAAAATAATGAACAATGCTACGATTTGTGCGCTCGTAATTTTTTCATTCAATATCCACCAACCAAGAAACATAGCAACAGCAGGGTTTACGTAAGCATAGGTGCCAACGATGGCAGGGGACCGCACATCTAACAGCCATACATATGCGATAAAGCCAACGAGAGAGCCAAATGTAATGAGATAAAGCATTGCATTGATGGAGCTCATAGTAATCTGGTTCCATGTAAAATGGTTGTACTCGCCCGATGCAAATGAAACAATCAGCGCGGTTAACCCTGCACCCATCATTTGGAAACTTGCCTTGATGGTGGTGCTTCCATTCGTCACTGAATACTTTGAGTACAAAGAGCCTGTTGCCCACAAAACTGTTCCGCATATCAACGCAAAAAAACTTATGAGCTGCATTTTGTCTCCGCGCAAGTTAATAGAACCTTTATTTAGGGAGAGCAACACTATGCCTGCAAGCCCGATGATTAATCCGATGATGATAAATTTATCAGAGAAATTTTCTTTCCAATGCTTTTTGTCAAGCATTACAAACCAAAAAGGCGTACTTGCAATAATAATTGAACATAATCCTGCTGGTAAATATTGTTCTACCCAAATGAGGGTAGTTGTTCCAAAGAACAACATCAATATTCCGCCAAATGAATTTTTTAAGACAGAAATCGTGTCGGGGATTTTTTCTCCTTTGAAAATGCACCAGATAAACAAAATGATGCCTGCTACAAAAAAACGAATGGCAGCCATTAAAAATGGCGGTGTGCTTTTTATTGCCAGTGCGATGGCGATATAAGTGGAGCCCCAGAAAATATAAACGGCCGCAAATGCAGCGATGACAAGCATTTTTGAAGGTTCCTTGTATGTTAAAGTCTGTTGCATCAGATAGTTTTTGGTATGGGGAGATAATTATCTTCTTTCAATGTTTCAAGAACAATAGTTGATTTTGTAGAAAGGATGCCGGAAATCTTTCCGATTTTTTCTCTCATAAAATGGATAAGCGATAGCGGATCTTTTGCACGGACCTTCAGCAAATAACAATCTTCTCCGGCGATGTGATGAAGCTCTAAAACATCAGGGATTTTTGCAAGCTGTTTTGAAACTGAAGCATTGCCGGGGCCTTCGCTGCTCTTGATAAAAATAAACGCCAGCAATGTGAGCCCGATGGCATCTGGTGAAATACGTGTAGCATAAGCTTTGATGATTCCTTTCTGTTCAAGTTTTTTCACTCTTTCTAAAACTGCAGAAGGAGCCATGCCTAATTTTTTCGCAAGTGCAGCATTCCGCAGACAAGCATCTGACTGAAGCTCTGCTAATATTTTTAAGTCAATCAAGTCAATGGAAGAGTTCATTAAAAAGAATATTATTCTGCTAATTTATAAAAAATCAGAATAAAATTCAAAATAAATGATGTTTGCCGGAATCAATCAGTGAATAGTGAATGGTCAATGAAAACCAGATTTTCATAATTTTTTCAACATATCGAATTCATATTCATTATTGACTATTCACAATGCTGTGTTTTCTGTCAGCGATCACGTTCTTAGAATCCCATTCGATTTTTTTCTCGAAAGGTTTTTTGCGGGCACCGCAATTTTGTTTTTGGCAAATGCTGCAGGAGAAATCAAGGCAGGGATCTGTGTGAACAAATACTTCAATGGCATTGCCAAATTCTTTTTTGATCAACATTGTAAGTGCTTCGACCTCATCATGAGCTTCCCTAACTGTCAAATACCATGGAACGGTGAGGTGACAATCAATATGTAAAACGCTCCCATATTTTATCACGCGAAGATTGTGAAGGTCAATCCAGTTTTCACGGCGGTTATTATTAATAAACTCAATCATTGCGACTAATAAGCTTTTATCCGCTTCATCCATAATGCCGGCGATGGATGAACGTAAAACAGTGTATCCCGTGTAAATAATAATCAGCGCAAAAATGATTGCGACAACGCCATCAATCCATAACTGGTGAGTAAAATAAATCAAGGCAAGTCCAATAATAATCCCGATTGTCGAAATAGTATCTGAAAGCAAATGCCTGCCACTTGCTATTAATGCTGCGGAGTTATTTTTCTTCCCTTTTCTTAAGCTAATTTGCCCAAAAACAAAATTGATGATGCCTGTGAGTGCAATTAAGTAAATTCCAAAATCAAGTTTGTATAAAGTTCGCGGAATGATAAAAGCATGTACAGATTCGTAAATGATAATAAGCCCGGCAATGCCAATCAACACACCTTCAATCGCAGAGGAAAGAAATTCGGCTTTGCCATGACCATAGGGATGATCTTCATCACGAGGCTTGGCTGCCACATATAAACTATATAAACCGATGAAGCCGGCGATGACATTCACAATGCTTTCAAGCGCATCTGTCAACACTGCAACAGATTTCGTTAGGAAATAAGCTGTTATTTTAATCATGAAAAGAAGAACAGCTACAATAACGATAGAAGTTTGTACGCGAAGATTTTCTTTGCCTTTCTCCAAAACAAAAATTTCGGCAAAAGTAGGAACAATATTTATTGTGATGCGGGAACTTAGGTTAATACTAAATATTTAATGTTGAATTGTTTTCAACTTCAGCAGCTTCTGCAATAATTTTTTTTTGCTGTGGCTTGTCTTTTATTAATCGTGCTCTTTTTAAAAAACGATAGTAGAATTCTTTATTGAAAAGCTGTGAATCATTGAGTGCTTTATAAGTAAGAAAAATCCCTATTGGAACAAGAATAAAAGTCGCCAGCCACATGCCACTGATGGGAAGCAGCACTTCTTCTTTCACGAATTTTGTTCCATAGTTGTTGAGCAGATAAAACACCACAAAAAATATCACAGAAAAAATTAAAGGCAAGCCGATACCGCCTTTGCGAATAATGGAACCAAGCGGAGCGCCGATCAGGAATAAAACAAGACATGCAATTGACATAGTCAGTTTACTGTGCCACGCAATCTGATTAAGCCGGAGGTTCTTTTCGTCATTATCAAATAAAAGAGCTGATGATTCGATGGTCGATTTCATACTGTTCACAATGGAATTAGATTGTTCCACCACTCTTTTTCTGGCACTGTCTGGCAACAAATCGCTGAAGGTTTTGTTTTTGGGAACAGGTTGAGGTTTGATCTTCGACCAGTTTGAATCCAAATATTTTTCAAAACCTGCGAAATATTTTAAATCGCCCATTATCTTTTTTGAGTAATTGTTCTGAGTTTTTTTCAGCGAATCAATAGCGACTCCCAATTGCTTCATGTTGAGCATTTGATAATTTCCCTTGAACTGATTTTCATCAGATTTTGTAAGCTTGAAAGAACTCAGGTCAAGAACTTTTTTATAATCTTTAAAGCCGAGCCTAATAAATTCCGTATTAAGAGATAAATGATTTCCCTTTTCCTGGTACATCCAGCCATCCTGTAAATTGAATTCAAGGAATTTTTTATCTGCGGTCACATTCATTTTGCCTTTATCAGCAACAATCAGATTATCCTGCAGGTTATAATTCTGCTCGTAGATAATCACGTTTTTTATAGTAGAACCGTCTTTTTCTTTCTTTCCGATTTTGATTACATATCCGTCAATCCTGTCGTAAAAAATTCCTTCTTTGATATCGAATGCAGGTTTTGCAACGATGATATCATATTGCATCGTTCGCATTTTCAGCGTAGCGACCGGCCCGATATTATTATTGAAAAGAAAAGCAATTCCACAAATCAGCAGGCTCACAATAAACAAAGGCTGCATAAATCTCAACAGTGGAATGCCTGCAGATTTGATAGCAACAAGTTCAAAGGTTTCACCAAGATTGCCGAAAGTCATAATCGAAGAAAGAAGGACTGCGAGTGGCAATGCGAGTGTTACCAATGTAGCGCTGACATAGCTGATGAATTTGCCAATGGTTATGAAGTCAAGATCCTTGCCCACAATATCATCAATATACAGCCAGAAAAATTGCATCACCAAAACAAAAAGCGTGATAAAAAAAGTGGCAATAAATGGACCGATAAAGGCTTTGATAACAAGTATGTCCAGCTTTTTTATCACAATCCGTAAAAGTCTTGAATGATGAATAACTTTAATGAATGAAAGAAGCAAAAATAAAGCTTTCCGAAGACGAATTAAAGCTCGTGCAAAATGCAGACATTATTTTAACAAAGAATGTGATTATACAAAAAGCAATTAGTTTGTTCAGCGAGCTTTCCGAAAATATGCAAGCTGAAATTTCAAAAATTGATTTACCTGAAGACATAAAATCATCTTCGCCGAAAATTTCAAAAGGCGAAAATTATAAAGGTCTTCCTTATGTGATTTTGGATTATCCAAGATTGTTCAATCACGAAAACATCTTTGCCATCCGCAGTTTTTTCTGGTGGGGAAATTATTTCAGCACCACACTTCATCTAAAAGGGAATTACAAAGAAATGTATGCAAGATCAATCTTAAAAAATATTTCTTTATTGGCTAAAAAAGGTTTTTCTATCTCAGCTTCACTTGATGAATGGATACATGAGCATGAAGACAATTATATCTCACTGTCACGCATAACCGAAAATGAATTGACAGATATTATGCAAAGCAAATCCTTCCTGAAAATTTCAGCAGTTACTGCATTATCTCAATGGGATAATGTTGAAGTAATTTTGATGGGATTGTTTAAAGATGTGTTGCAGTCAATTGGCCAGCACTAATTTCCTAGGCGATGAAAAAGATCTTTCACCTGATAGCTCCACAATTGGCTTTGGTCTTTGATGTCTTTCTTATCAGCAAAATCTTTTATCACTAAAATAGTTTGATTAGTGACTTCAGATTTTTCAATCCTGAATTCAAAAAATTCTTCTTTCGGCGCGTGTGCCCAATGAAACCTGATAAATTTTTCAACTTCACTTTCTAAAACTTCTGCTTTGTCAACAGAACCGTTCCATGAAAAGCTGAATATATTTTCACGCTCATCAACTTTATCTGCAAACCATTCCTGCAAGCCTGCAGGAGTGCTTAAAAAATCATATAAAATGGAAGGCGAACATCTTACAGGATACTCCAACGTAAATAATTGTTTTTTGCTCATCTATTTTCTCAATTGAATCTTTTACCAATCTTCCGCAATTATTATTAATGGCTTTATTAATGTAAATCCGCGGTGTCTTTGCAGATTTTGTATGAACTTTCATACCTGCGGTGCAATTATAGAAAAATATTCCAACCGTCAAAATTTTTTTTCGGGCATTTTTTGTTTAATAACATTTTGTTGTGTTTGAGCAAATTAAGCTCAATTTTATTGCAAATCAATTACTTATAAAAATATTTTTTGCTAATAGCATTAAAATCGGTAAATTACTGCTAGCTAATCCTTAAAAAATGGGAATAAGTTTTTAGCAAGAAACCAAGGTTCAATACAAGAAAAATATCCATTAAACGTTTTTTAACAATAATCATTCACCTGGAAAACAAATTACCAATGAACCAATTTCTACAAACCCTTCAAACTTATTTCCTATGAGCATGCGCCAACTCAAAATCACGAAGAGTATAACAAATCGTGAATCGCAGAGCCTGGAAAAATATTTGCAGGAAATCGGAAAAGTAGAACTTATTAGTCCTGAAGAAGAAGTAAAGCTCGCCATCAAGATAAAACAGGGCGACCAAAGAGCACTCGAAAAACTCACCAAAGCAAATCTTCGTTTCGTGGTGTCTGTTGCAAAACAGTACCAAAATCAAGGGCTCACACTTCCTGATTTAATCAACGAAGGAAATCTCGGCTTAATAAAAGCTGCACAACGTTTTGATGAGACACGCGGTTTCAAATTCATTTCTTATGCAGTGTGGTGGATTCGCCAAAGCATTTTACAGGCACTTGCTGAGCAATCAAGAATTGTTCGCCTTCCATTGAATAAAGTGGGCTTGACAAATCGCATTCAAAAAGCATATTCGCAACTGGAGCAGGAATTTGAGCGTGAACCTTCTGCTGAAGAATTGGCTGAATTGCTTGAGCTTGACATAGAAGAAGTTTCCTCAACGCTTGGCATTGGCGGAAGGCACGTGAGTGTTGATACTCCGCTTTCGGAAGGTGAGGACAATACTTTATTAGACGTGCTTGAAAACCACAATGCAGAAAGAGCAGAAACAAATATCGAGCATAAGGAATCGTTGACACAAGAAATAAACCGCTCGATGCAATCGCTCACCGAGCGTCAGAAAGAAGTGATTTGCTTTTTCTTTGGGATTGGTGTGGACCATCCCATGAGCCTGGAAGATATCGGGCAGAGATTTAATCTTACCCGCGAAAGAGTGCGCCAGATAAAGGACAAGGCAATCACAAAGCTCAGGACGAATACACGTTCAACAAGCTTAAGATCTTATTTGGGGATTTAATCATCCAAATCAAAATAATTTTTCGTCGCAGATTTTGTAAATTTGCAATTCTTTTAAAGTGAATATAGCTTAGGTTATATTCACTTTTCGTTTTTATAAGAAAGTAAAAATTATATCATGTTTGAAAATCTCACGGAGCGGCTTGAATCGGCGTTCAAGCAGGTGAAAGGTGAAGGAAGAATCACGGAACTGAACATTGCAGCAACGGTGAAGGATATCCGTAGAGCATTGGTGGATGCTGATGTGAACTATAAAATCGCTAAAGAATTCACGGATACGATTAAAGAAAAAGCAATGGGCGCTAAAGTGCTCACTGCAATTTCTCCCGGGCAGTTGATGGTGAAGATTGTGAAAGACGAACTTGCCGAATTGATGGGCGGAAGTGAAACGGAATTCAATGCCAAAGGAAGCCCTGCGGTGATTTTGATTGCAGGATTGCAGGGTAGTGGTAAAACAACTTTTAGCGGAAAGCTCGCGAATTATCTCAAATCAAAAAAAGGATTTTCTCCATTATTGGTCGCTGCAGATATCTATCGTCCCGCAGCTATTGACCAGTTAAAGGTTTTGGGAGGACAAATTAATGTGGATGTATACAGCGAGCCAGAAAATAAAAACGCCGTTGAGATTGCACAGAACGCCATTAAAGAAGCAAAAACAAAAAACAAGAATGTTGTCATCATAGATACTGCCGGTCGCCTTGCTGTTGATGAAGCAATGATGAAAGAAGTGGCTGATGTTAAATCAGCCGTCAATCCACAGGAAATTTTGTTTGTGGTGGATTCAATGACTGGTCAGGATGCGGTGAACACAGCAAAAGCTTTTAATGAAAGACTTGATTTCTCAGGAGTTGTTCTCACCAAATTAGACGGAGATACGCGTGGTGGCGCGGCTCTTTCCATTAAATACACGGTTCAAAAGCCAATCAAATTCATAAGTAGTGGCGAGAAGTTAGACACGCTGGATGTTTTTTATCCGGAGAGAATGGCGCAGCGCATTCTTGGGATGGGCGATATCACTACCTTGGTGGAGAAAGCTCAGGCGCAATTTGACGATGAGCAAGCGAAAAAACTCGAAAAGAAAATCCGCAAGAATCAATTTGATTTTGATGATTTCAAACAGCAGCTCGAGCAGATAAAAAAAATGGGCAACATCAAAGATTTGCTTGGCATGATTCCCGGCGTGGGCAAAGCCATGAAAGATATTGATATCAGCGATGATGCCTTTAAGGGAATTGAAGCCATGATCAATTCGATGACGCCTTATGAAAGAGCAAACCCGGATGTGATTAACCCAAGCCGCCGCAAAAGGATTGCTGCCGGAAGCGGCAAAGACATGAACGACGTGAATGCTTTTTTGAAGCAGTTT
>DATGIX010000041.1:0-4022 GCA_035295505.1 Puia sp.
CGGTTCTATTCAGGGATTGAAGATTGATGATTCAATCAGAAAAACACAAATGGAAAAACTGGCGCATCTTAAACATCAAAGAGATCATGCCAAATGCGATCAGTTGTTACAATCATTAAACGACAAGGCATCAGGTGGCGAAAATATAATGCCAACCGTGATCGAAGCAGTTGAAAATTATTGCACGCTTGGTGAAATAGCTGATACTTTAAGAGAAGTGTTTGGTGAACATAAATAGATAATTTCTTGATAAATAAAACTCCATTACTGAAACCAAAGAATTCAAAATGAAAAAAATAATTCTTGTCATCGTATGCGTTACTTCATTGTTGTATATTATCAGTTGTGCAAAGTCAACCCCTGGCTATTATTCATGCGAAGGCGTGCCTGCATCTTATGACACCGCAACGATAGCTCTTTTTGCAAAGCAACATGGTCTTACTGTTATACAGGATACTTCTCTGATTTATTATCAGATCATCACTCAAGGGTCTGGAGCAACTCCAACCGCCAAATCGAAGGTCACCGTTAATTATGTTGGCACGCTTTTGAACGGAAACCAGTTTGATTCTGTTAATGCAATTACTTTTGAGCTTGACAGCGTGATTAAAGGCTGGCAATATGCATTGCCAAAAATTCAAACAGGCGGCCATATTAAGTTTCTTGTCCCATCATCTCTTGCATTCGGATGTACCGGAACGCCAAGCATTCCTGCAAATGCGCCTTTATTCTTTGACGTGCAGTTGTTGAATGTTCAATAATTAAATTGAGTTTTAAAATTCACGTATAAAAAATTCCTGTTTGCCGAATTTAGCCCGCCGCCTGAAAAGCAGTCCCTGTTTGTATTTGTTCTGGCATTATTTTAGGCATTGATTTATTAATTTAAAAATAAAACGATGAAAAAAATTCTTACAGCAATATCAGTAATGGCCATCACGCTAAGCACATCTTCATTATATGCACAGCGTGGTGAAGGCCGCATGGATCCCGCAGTGATGAAACAAAGATTGATCGACAGCTTGCAGTTATCAGGTGTTCAGGCAGATTCTGTAATTGCTATCGGGCGGGAATTCGCGCCAAAGATGCGCGAGATACGTATGGATCAAGGCATGAGCGAGGATGACAAAAAAGCAAAGATGAAAGATATCAGTGACGTAAGAAACAAAAGAATACAGGCTGTATTAGGAGACGATTTGTATAAAAAATATCACGAGTGGGAAGAAAGGATGCGTGCTCAAAGAGGCGGGATGCGTGGTGGCAACAATAATTAATTTTCAAGGGGCATCGGGGTAAATGAAAAAGGAGAACAAATCGTTCTCCTTTTATTTTTGGATCAATTTTTCTTCTGTTCCTTTGCCCATGTATCTTTCAAAGAAACAGTCCTGTTAAAAACCATTTTTTCTTCACTGCTATCTTTGTCGAGGCAAAAATAACCTTTGCGAATAAACTGATAGCGTTCATCAAATTTTGCTTTTTTCAGGGAAGGCTCAGCATATACAGTGGAAATGACCTGTAATGAATCCGGGTTAATATAATCTTTAAAGTCACCTTCTTCATTTGAAGGATTTTCAACTCTGAACAAGCGATCATATAATCTCAATTCTGCTGTCACAGCATGTTTCACGCTCACCCAATGCAATGTTCCCTGCACTTTAAGACCTGATGTATCAGCACCACTTTTGCTTTCAGGAAGATAGGTACATCTTACTTCTGCAATACTTCCATCATCATTTTTTATCACTTCATCGCACTGGATAATGTAAGCGCTTTTCAATCTTACTTTTTGTCCGGGTGCCAGCCTGAAAAATTTCTTAGGTGGATTTTCCATAAAATCTTCTTTCTCGATATATATTTCTCCACTAAAAGGAATTTCACGCATCGTCTTTTCTTCATCTTCAGGATTATCCTCGCTTAGCACCAATTCATTTTCATTATCATAATTAGTGATGACAACTTTCAGTGGGTCAAATACAACCATTCTTCTCAGCGCAATTTTATTCAGATGCTCACGAATACAAAATTCAAGTAATGACAAATCAATCAGGTTCTCTCTCTTTTGTACACCAATTTTATCAGCAAACATGTGAATGCTCTCACGTGTATATCCGCGCCTGCGATATGCTGAAATAGTCGGCATACGGGGATCATCCCATGAGGTAACATGTCTTTCATTCACCAGTTGCAGCAATTTACGTTTGCTCATCACCGTGAATGTCATGTTCAATCTTGCAAACTCATATTGTTTTGAAGGGAAGATTTCAAGCTGTTCAATGAACCAATCGTATAACGGACGATGTGTTACGAACTCCAACGTGCAAATTGAGTGAGTGATATTTTCAATCGAATCACTTTGTCCGTGCGCAAAATCATACATCGGATAAATGCACCACTTATCACCCGTGCGGTGATGATGTGCATGTTTGATGCGATAGATAATAGGGTCGCGCAATTGCATATTCGGAGAAGCCATATCAACTTTTGCACGAAGGACTTTTTCTCCGTCTGCAAACTTACCTGCACGCATATCCGTAAATAATTGCAGGTTTTCTTCAATGCTTCTTTCTGAATATTTATTTCTGGTTCCTGGTTCGGTTGGTGTTCCTTTTTGTGATGCAATTTCTTCGCTTGTGCTGTCATCCACATAAGCAAGCCCTTTCTCGATCAGTTTTACTGCAAATTCATACAGCTTTTCAAAATAATCTGATGCATAAAACTCATTTGCCCACTCAAAGCCAAGCCAGCGCACATCTGCTTTGATGCTTTCAACATATTCTGTTTCTTCAGTAACAGGATTAGTATCATCAAAACGCAAATTTGTTTTGCCGCCATATTTTTTTGCAAGACCGAAATTCAGACAGATAGATTTTGCATGACCTATATGCAAATAGCCGTTCGGCTCAGGCGGAAAACGGGTCAAAATTGTTTTATGCTTTCCTGAGCGCAAATCTTCTTCAACAATCTCTTCAATAAAATTGAGCGATTTTTCTTCTGGTTTGTTTGTTTCTTCCATAAAATTAGTGTGCAAATTTACGGCAACTTGCCGAGGAGGCAAAGAGAAAGATTATGAGGCAAGCATAGTGCTGCTATTGAATCCGCCGCGGCGGATCACCGTTAACAATCCCATTAAACGCTTCAAAATTTCCAACTCTCATCAATTCATCATTATCTATAGCTCAATTATCCACTATAATTCCTTTCTCCAAAAATCAGGCTGCCAATCCTCACCATTGTGCTTCCTTCTTCTATTGCTATTTTATAATCGCCGCTCATGCCCATGGAAAGAGTTTCCAGTTTGCAGTTTTCAGTTTTCAGTTGGGCATACCTATCGAAAATTGATTTTAGTTTTTTATATTCATTTCTTACTTTTTGAACATCATTACTGAAAGATGCCATTCCCATCAATCCGCAAATGCGGATATTTTTAAGGGCATTTAATTGCTGATGTTTTGGAATAATTTCCATCACCTGCAGCAATTCATTTTCATCGAAACCGAATTTTGTTTCTTCACTGGCAATATGAACTTGCAACAGGCAATCAATAATCCGATTATTTTTCATAGCCTGTTTATTAACCTCTTCCAGCAATTTGTAGCTATCTAATCCATGAATCAAATGAACGAATGGAGCAATGTATTTTACTTTGTTTGATTGCAGGTGACCAATAAAATGCCAGCGCATATCATTCGGTAATTGAGGTTGCTTGTCGACCAATTCCTGCACATAATTCTCACCAAAATCTCTTTGTCCTAAATCATACAATGCTTTGATATCTTCAACAGGTTTCGTTTTTGAAACTGCCACAAGCTGAACATTTTTTTCTTTTAGCTCATGTATTATTTCTTCGTACACTTTTTGATTAATCGCCATGGCTCAAAATTAAAATGTGCGAACGAGATTCCGATTCGCACATCCGCACATTTTCAAATTGTTTAATTATTTCAATATTGAACGGCTAATGACAATCCGCTGCACTTCACTGGTGCCTTCATATATCTGCGTAATTTTTGCGTCGCGCATCAATC
>DATGIX010000042.1:0-21279 GCA_035295505.1 Puia sp.
ATTGTATTTTTCCTAAAATAAACTTTGTAAAGAAACCAACAGAAAATAATGAAGCCTATTACCATATAGGTAATTCTGCCTGCTTCTCCAGCAAGTTTGTCAATAACTTTGTTAGCGGGAGCGTTGATGAAAAGCTCGCCCCATTCCTTGAAACGCCAGCCCATTCTTTTGAAGAAAGGAGCTTCTTTAAAATGCTCTGATAATACATTGCCATAATGATTAAGCCCGAGGAATTTTGAAAAGACAATTAATGCTCCGGCTAGGACTACTAATATCCCAATTACTAAAAATTTATTTTTCTTGTAGAATTCTATTTGCTGTGCTCTATATTCCCACAATAATCCTACAGCGAGAGCACCGATTAATGTTACTCCAACAGTTCGTGTTATAAAAGCGAGCCATCCGAAAGCTAGTGATAATAAAAGAGCAATGATTTTTTTCTGTTGTGTGAAACGATAAAAAAACAAAACGCTGGCGAGTGAAAAAAACAAGTACTGCATTTCTGATAAAGGATGCGTTACAAATTTTACAAAAAGCCAGTTAATCATCACTACAAAAAAGAAAAGATATTTTGGAATCGTGCCTTCAAAAACTTTATATAAAAAATAAAGTGAACCTAAAAGGTAAATGGAGTTCACAAGGACTATCGAAAATGATTTCAATATTCCCAGCTTCGATAGCACCAATAATAAAGCAGTGTACCCAATAGGAAAATAATCTTGAGCGGCTGCAGAATCAGGAGGACAGCCAAATTCAATGCAATCTTTGATTGCATAATATCTTACTGAGTCGTAATGAAGCCTCAATGGAGTGAAGCAATCAATTAAGTAGACAGCTACCATTGCAAAAAAAGCAAGCTTTGCAATGTTGTTGAACTTGTTGTTTAATTGGTAAGATGATTGGGTAAGCATATTTTTATTTTTTTTCGCCAACAACAATGACAGAAAGTCCAAATCTGTTCATCGTTAACGTATCAGCAAGTTTTATCAGAGGAATTAATTTATTATAAAGAACCAATTGATTCTTTGGCAAAATTTTCTTTTTAAGAACAGAGCCTGAAAACCACCAACCCAAAATCCCGACAAGATTGAAATACTGCGAATGAATAATATCAAAACCTTCGTCCCAAAATAGTTGTGAAAGATTTTTTCTATTGTACCTGCGAAAATGCCCAAGCTCTTTATCGAAACCGTTATAGAGCGCATAATAAGCTGGGACCAATACTACCAACCTTCCCTTTTTTTTCAGCATGCTTCTGCAATTTCTTATTGCTAGATGGTCGTCCTTGATATGTTCAATTACATTTGATGCGACTATTGCATCGAAACTATCTTGCAGGGAAGAATATTTATTTTCAAAAGTATTTTCAGAAAGGTCTATTTGCCATATGCCTCCAAGATGATTGTTGCTACCGAATTTTTCCTGCAGCATTTCACAATATTCTTTTCGCAAGTCACTTAAAGTAACATCGATAAATTTTTGCAATAATAATTCGGAGATATTGCCAATGCCACTTCCTATTTCCAGAATATTGTCATTGCAATATTTGGCAAGTGTTTCAAAAAGCCAGGAATTAAATTTATCGGTGTCTGCAAATATTTCAAGTGTTTCAAGACCGGACGCGTCGGAAACTGGCGAAAGCATATTTTGCTCCGTCATCTTGAAAACACATTATATTTCAAGATAGAATACAATGCGCTAAAGCCATCTTTCCAGTTAATTTTTTTCCCTTCTGCATAAGTGCGGCCATAATATGAAATGCCAACTTCATAAATCCTTATTTCGGGTATACGAGAAATTTTTGCAGTAAGCTCAGGATCAATTGCAAACCTTTTTTCTTTCAGAGGTATTTGTTGAAGCGTTGTTGTTTTCATGAGCTTATAACAGGTATGCACATCCGTAAGGTTCAGGTTCGTGAACATATTCGTGAGAAAAGTCAGGAATTTGTTGCCGATAGAGTGCCAGAAAAAAAGAATACGATGCGGCTCACCGCCCATAAAACGGGATCCATAAACAACATCTGCCGATCCGCGCAATACCGGTTTTATAAGCAGGTTATATTCTTCAGGATCATATTCTAAGTCCGCATCCTGTATGATGGAATAATCCCCGGTTGCTTTTGGGATGCAGGTGTGAATCGCAGCCCCCTTTCCCTGATTGACCTCATGCTTGAAATACTTGATGTCCAAGTCAGGGTTTGCGCTCATATATTTCTGGATTGATTGTTCGGTTTCATCCGTTGAACAATCGTTCACCATTATTATTTCTTTCTGGATATTATTAGTGAGTTGCACAGCTTTTATCCTGTCGAGAATAAGATGAATAGTAGGGCCTTCATTGTAAACAGGAATGAGGATAGATAACTTTGTAAAATTTTCCATTTTTGTTTATCGTTTCAGGGTTTATAAAAACATTTTCCATTTTTTGGTATATGTCTTTATATTTTCAAGGCGGCAAGGTACAATCTAAATACCTGTTGTGCAATAGCTTAAAGATGCGAATTGACATAACAAGGCTTAGACTGACTAAAAACGAAGAGAATGAGACAATTATTGTAGTTCTACTTCTGTTCAAAGAACCCCATTTGCTTTAGAAAGGCGACCTGGTCAAAATAACTTTCCTGCCTGATAATTTTCCCTTTACGGATAGCCATCACCGTGCAAGCCGAAAGTGTGTATTTTTTTCCACGCATATAATCAGGAGTAGTGTTTTCAGGGTTTGAAAGCTTGCCGAAAAAATGATACTCAATAATCACTGCCGTGTCTGTTGGAATGATATTATCAATTGAATATTGCAAATCGGGAGTAGATGAAAAATATCTGCTGAAAACTGTTCGTACTTCTGACTGCCCGACTTTTATTCCTTCCCAATTAGGAGATATAATTTTTGCATCATCTGAATACAAAGCTGTCAAACCAACCGAATCATGTTTATTAATTAGCTCAATCCATTTTGTTGCAATAGCTTTTGATTCTTTCGAAGATTGACCATTTGCAACAGAAAGAGTAAAAACTCCAATGCAACAAATTATTAAGTGTATGCAATTTTTAATTTTTGGCTTTTTCATTTTAGCCTTTATTTTTTATTTATCCATCTTTCAAAAAACTCATAAGTGCGTAGCATCTGGTCAATGCGCTGGCGGTTATCTCCGCTTCTTGTTATTTCATGCGTTGCCCCAGGATGACGAACGTATTCCACTTCTCTTCCTAAAACTTTCAAGCTTCTGTAAAGCATTTCGCTTTGAACAAAACCGGTGCGCCTGTCGTTTTCTCCATGAAAAATAATGTAAGGCGTTGTTATATTTTCAACATAAGTAATCGGTGATTCTCTTTGAAGATTTGCTTTGGCTTTCGGCTCCCATGGGTAGCCTTCAAAATAATTAGGAACTAATCGCCACGCATTTCCTTCACCGAAGAAAGTAGATAAATCGTACACACCGCGCTGCGAGCATGCAGCTTTGAAGCGATGGTCGTGAGCTATAATCCATGCAACCAGATAACCTGCATAAGAGCCGCCGCTCACCACGAGCTTTGATGTGTCTGTCCATCCTTCAGCTACGGATTTATCTAACGCAGTAAATACATCACTGGTTGGCCCTTTACCCCAATCGTTGAAATTAGCACGGAGAAACTCAAGACCATAACCACCTGAACCGCGTGGATTGCAATAAACTACCCCATAACCTCTGCTACAGAAAAACTGGAACTCATGCCACATGCTGGTTTCACCAGGCCCCCACATGGCAGAAGGACCGCCATGAATGTCAAGAAGCAAAGGATATTTTTTTCCTGGTTCATAATTTGTCGGTTTCATTAACCAATATTCAACAGTCTCGCCTTTGTCATTTTTGAATTCATGTTTTTCAGGAAAGCTTAATTGTTTGTTTTGCACCCAATCATAATTGAATGAGCTTATTCGCTTTGAATTTTGCATATTCAGGTCAGCGCTGTACAGCTCAAATGGGTCAGCAACTTCTGTTTTCACATATACAATACCGTTAGTCCTTACATCGAAGCTCCCTGTTCCGCTATTGTAATCTGAAAGCTGCTCCACTTTTTTAGTTTGGATATTTGCCCTGTATAAAGGTGCTCCTCCATTTGACTGTGCTGTGAAGTATAAATATTTTTCATCCTTGCTCCATGTTAGATTACCCTTGCTCCTATCTAAAACAAGGGGCGTTATATCATGTGAGCCGCTGTTAAAAGGCATAATATCTAATTCAGGAACCGAAACAAAAGAAGTGATGCCTGTTTGAAATGCAAGCCATTTTCCCGACGGCGAAATGGAAGGGCTGTTATACACCTTACCTTTCTCCCCCAATAATAATTTCAAGTTATTTCCATCTGCATCAGCGATGTAAATTGCACTTTCCAGAACCCTGTCGGGATGTTGTGCAGAGTCAATACTTGCAGTGATGATTAATTTCTTTCCATCAGGTGTGAAATCTGCATTGAAGAAATTATAAAAGCCATGAGTAACTTCTTTGGGCTCGTCATTCCCTTGCACATTCTGAATAAAAAAATGATTAAAACTCATGTCCGGATTCACACCTGGCTCATCCTGTAAATTAAGCTTTGTAATAACCTTTGCTTTTTTATCAGTCACATCATTATCAAGATAAGAACGGATTTCATCCAAACTGCCATCAGGATCGGCTTTTGCAGTTATCGGCTGCAAAGATGTTTTATTATCAAGCCCTGATTTTTCGAAGGGCCATTTTGGAAATTCATGATGAGGGTTCAATAAAGAATCTTTTATCAATTCCTTCAAACCAATATTTGAAGAAAACAAAATTTGTTTTCCGTCAGGCGACCATTTTGGCGTTCCTGCGCCATACCTGAAATGTGTGAGTTGTAAAGGCTCGCCACCATCAAATGACAAAGTAAATATTTGTGGCTTGCCATCCACTGCGCGAACAAAAGCAAGCTGTTTTCCATCTGGACTCCAGGCGGGCTGGGAAGCTCCTTCTTTAACGGTCAATTCTTTTGGAGATGAAGAGCCATCTGTTGCTGTCACATAAATATGGTTCACATATTTATAGTCCCATTTGCTGCCTGTTTCGGGTTCAATATTAGTGACTGTGAACGCCGCTTTGCTGCCATCTTTGTTAATGGTAACGCCACTGATAGATTTTATCTTCAGCATGTCTGTGACCTTAACAGGTTCTTTTTTGTTTTGGGCGAAAGAAGAGATATCCAATAAAACGATCAGCAGAAATAGTATAGAAGCTGTTCTCATAACAAGAATTTTGGTTATTGAAAGTACGAAAACATCAATCATCGTTCAACCATTAAATAATTATTAACAGCAAATGATTAAATTTGTAATGAATTATTTATCATGAGCGATACAACAACTACCCCCCAACCCGTATTGACAGCTAAGGATTTTGCAACAGATCAGGAAGTTCGCTGGTGCCCCGGATGTGGAGATTATTCCATATTGGCACAAGTGCAAAAAATAATGCCTTCGTTAGGAATTCCGAAAGAAAACATCGTGATTGTTTCTGGTATCGGTTGCAGCAGCAGGTTTCCCTATTACATGGATACATATGGCATGCATTCGATTCATGGGCGTGCGACTGCTATTGCATCTGGATTGAAAGCAACAAGACCTGACTTGAGTGTATGGATTGTTACGGGCGATGGCGACAGTTTGAGCATTGGCGGCAACCACACCATTCATTTGCTTCGCAGGAATTTTGATGTGAACATTATGCTATTCAACAACCAGATTTACGGGCTTACGAAAGGACAATATTCACCAACATCAGAAGAAAATAAAGTAACAAAATCAACTCCATTTGGTAGCATCGACCATCCATTCAACCCTCTTGCATTGGCAATGGGAGCTGATGCGACTTTTATTGCCAGAAGCATGGACCGAGACCCGAAACATTTGCAGCAATTATTAATCAGAAGTCATCAGCATAAAGGTTCATCGTTCTTAGAAATTTATCAGAACTGCAATATTTTCAACGACGGTGCTTTTGAAATTTTTACAGAGAAAGCAAGCAAGCCTGTGGAGACATTGTTTTTAGAACATGGAAAGCCTTTGGTTTTTGGAGCCAAGCAAGACAAAGGAATCAAGTTAGATGGATTCAAACCTGTTATAGTTGAAATTGGTAATGGTGTTAGTGTTGATGACCTTTGGGTGCATGATGAAAAAGATTTTTACAAAGCACAGATTCTTGTGCGCATGTTTGATGACCCGACAATAGAAGGGCATTTGCCAAGACCATTTGGCGTTTTTTATGAAACAGAAAGACCTTGTTATGATGAGATGCTAAATCTTCAGATTGAAGAAGTGATGAAAAGCAAAGGAAAAGGTAATCTCGACAAGCTTCTTCGGGGCAATGAAACATGGACGATTATGTAAAATTGAGTTCAGCCATTTTCTTTTTCTAATTCCTCATTAATTATTTCTTATTCGTACAAGAGAAAAGCCCCGCACTTGCGGGGCTTTTTTATTGGTTTGTTCACAGTGAAATCTTTTTTTCAAGGTAGAACAAAAAAAGAGCCAGCGATAGAAATCGCCGGCCTGTGCTTACCTCTGAAACCACAAAAAGAAAAAGGTTGAAGATTGCATTGTTGCATGCTTTATTTATTCTTCTATAAATTATTTTTCAGCTATCGTAATTAATCTCTTCAGTTCTCAGCTTATTGCTAAGCTTTCGCAACAAAAGGTACGGCTACTCATCTGAACGGTTTCAGAAAAATATCGTTTATGTATCTAAACAAGGAGTAATAAAATGCTTGTAGCAAATCATGGAAGGTGGTGGCTTTAGGGTTAAAAAAATCCGTTATTCACGAACAATAATTTCTAGTTTGAAGCCGAACCTGTTCCATTATGCCTTGGCATAATTATACTACTAATTTTGAATGCTTCAAAAAACTTTTAGGGGTCTTCAACAACGTTACAGGCAATTGCCTTGTACGGAAGTAATTTTAAAAGGGGCGGAGCAGATACAAATTATTAGGGTAGAAAAGTATATTAAATTCTATTAAATACTACATCACCAAAGTAATTTTCGTGGAATTGGAAGCTCTTGGAAATTGGATGGAATCGGGTTTGCGGATTTGCTTTATGCAAGCATCGTGGTTTGTTCGATAAGCGGAGTAAAAATAAAGGTTGTTTTCTTAAAAAGCAATTTTTTTGCGGTTTTTTTAACAAAGCCATGGGCAGCGAATACTTTTTATCAAGGCTGATATGACTGAAAATCCTTACTGGTGCTGCTTTTCGAGTTCCTTGGCAGCTGCCTGAAAAGTTTTTTCTTTTTTGATGTTGTACCACCATTCAGGAGCTGTTTTTTTCATCAATGTGTCGATATTGCGCATGCCGAAAAGGTACCAGGCGCCCTTCAATTTCCCATTGACGGTTGATTGCAGTGCGCGAAGGCTCATAGCAAAACCGCTATCAAGATATTCCATATGGTGCCAATAACCGGCAGGCATGAATAAAGTATCTCCATGCCCCAGAATCACTTCATAACCTTTGGCTAATTCAAGCGCCGGGAATTTTTCAACATGAAGCTGGTTGTTTTCGTCATCAAAATACTTTTCAAAATTCACTAAGCTCAAAACCTCCCAGGGCTTGCGATATAGTTTGTGCTGCTCTTCAAATGGAAATAAAAGAACCCGTTTCCGTCCGCAGAATTGTGTGTGAAAAATATGTGAGAGATCAATATCAAAATGCATGTGTGTCACAGAGCCTTGTCCGCCCACAAACAGCATGGGGAAACGTTTTACAAAGCCTTTTGCTAAATCTTCGGGCCATGTAAAATCTTTTGTTATCTCAGGCGCGTGCTCAAAAATGTTGAAGAGAAAAATGCGCCATTCAGCAGGCCCCTTGCGAATCATGTCGATATATTCGCCGAATTTCATGTAATCATCTGCTGTATTGATAGGTGTGTACGCGTCACTTTTTACATTGTTATAAACGCCCACGTTCACATCGCCTACTACTGATTTGAAATAATTCCAGTTCCATTTGGTATAAGCAGGCCATTTTTTTGCCAGATCTGTTATAACCAATGGCTTCATTGGATTGTAGTAATTGCGCTTAAAATCTTCAGAGCTGATGCTTTCCACTTTAGCAATTTTCTGTAACTGCATAGCTTAAGAAATTTCTACAAAAATAAAAACAAGAGCGTTAACAAAATGTTGTTATGCCGACAATTCCCTTTTGTTTTTTGGGTAAAATTTTACCTGATTTATTGTTTCACCAGCAGCTAAAACCTGACCCCTCACAGCTTTTCCTTACATTGCTTTATGTTTTTGCACGTTCATCCTGATGATCCACAACCAAGGAATATCAAAACCATTGTTGAATGTTTGCACGACGGAGGTGTTATTATTTATCCGACTGATACGATTTATGGTTTAGGCTGTGATATTTTCAAACACAAGGCAATTGAAAGAATTTGCAGGATAAAAAACGTAGAGCCTGAAAAAGCGCAACTTTCATTTGTTTGCTACGACCTCAGTGATTTGAGTCATTATACAAAAAGCATTTCAACGCCGTTATATCGCTTGCTGAAAAGCCATTTACCCGGCGCTTACACTTTTATTTTGCCTGCAAGCAAACAAGTGCCGAAGATTTTGAAAAGCAAAAAAAATACGATTGGTCTTCGTGTGCCGGATAATAAAATCTGTAATGAGATTGTGAGAGAATCTGGCAACCCGATTCTGAGCGCATCATTGCCGGGAGAAATGGTGGAAGAATATACCGACCCGCAATTAATCAATGAAAATTTTAAGAACCTCGTCGATATTATTATTGATGGCGGCATTGGAGGAATGATTCCTTCAACAGTTGTTGATTGCACCAGTGAGGAACCGACTGTTTTGAGAAGAGGGTTAGGTGAATGGGAAGAATGAGAATTTGAAATTAGAAATGTGAAATAAGGAATGAGAAAATCTTCGGAGCACGTTGCTATTTACTTTCTCATTTCTAATTCCTCATTAATCATTTCTTATTTTTTTGATAAGATTCTCCTTCACTCCGCTAAGCCATTCATCTTTCAAGATAGAAAGAATAATGCTATCCCTTCTCCCGCCGGAATCAATAGCAGTATTGCTTCGCAAAATTCCTTCTACAGTGCAGCCGATTGCTTTCATAGCATTTACTGATTTTTCATTTCTTGCGTCAGCTCTGAACTCTACTCTTTCCATTCCCCATTTTTCAAATGCATAAGAGAGCATTAATAATTTGCAATGCCTGTTTAATCCTGTGCGGCGGAAATTTTTACCGTACCATGTGTATCCTAACTGTGTAGTGAGATGATATAATTGAATGTCATAAAATCTTGTGCTACCTGCATAAGCATTTGTTGCTTTGTCAAAAACAATAAAAGCATATTCTGTTTTTTGCTCACGCTGTTGGATAGTTGTGCTGATATATTTTTTCATGCCTTCTTCTCCGGCAGGGCTCACCAATGAGTAGTTCCATGTCTCGGGCTCATTAATGGCATAGGGGAGAAGAAATTCGATATCTGAAGATTGTAGAGGTCGTAACAAAACTCTTTCATCTTCTAAAATCAGATTTTCAGGAAAAGAAATCATTCAAATATTTTTAATTGAGATGGCAATATATTAAAGCTCTTGCGATGATATTTACAAATACCGAATTCTTCAATGGCGTTTCGATGTTCCGCAGTTCCATAACCTTTGTTGCTATTCCATTTGTAATGAGGGAATTCTTCATGCAATTGTTTCATATAATCATCACGATATGTTTTTGCAAGAATGCTTGCCGCAGCAATAGAAGCATATTTTGCATCGCCCTCAACAATGCATTGATGTTTTATTTGTTGATAAGAAGTGAAACGGTTTCCATCAATCAATAAAAATTGAGGGCATGTTTTCAATTTATCAATTGCCAGATGCATTGCTTTAAAAGATGCTTTCAAAATATTGATTTCATCAATCTCTTGATTGCTCACATGAGCAACTGCATAATCAACTGCATTTTCTTCAATAAAACTTCTCAGCAAATATCTGTCTGCTTCTTTCACCTGTTTGGAGTCGTTTAATAAAAGATGAAAAAAATCATCTTTCAAAACCACCGCTGCTGCAAACACAGGCCCGGCATAGCATCCCCGACCAGCTTCGTCGCAGCCGGCTTCTACAAACACTGTTTGATATTTTATTTTGAGCAAGGAAATTTTTTCAAAAATAATATAACCTCTGCTTTGGAAAGCTTATGTGGAGAAAAACCTGTTTTTATATGAAATCATAATCAGAATAATTTCTGCTAATTTTAATTTTCAAATCAGTCTATGAGTTTAATAGAATATATAAAACAGCCGTGGCCCTGGTATATTGCCGGGCCTTTGATTGGATTAACAGTTCCGTTGTTATTAATCATGGGTAACAAAAGACTTGGTGTTTCTTCATCATTAAGACATATTTGTGCGGCTTGCTTCCCTGCTAACATTTCTTTTTTTAAGTATGATTGGAAAAGAGAAGCGTGGAACTTTTTTTTTGTATTTGGAATTTTTGCAGGTGGGATTATTGCCGTAACAGTTTTAAAAAACCCTCAACCGATTCAAATCAATCCAAAACTAATAACAGAATTACAGCAATATCAAATCAGTGATTTTGCTTCATTAATGCCGACAGATATTTTTAACTGGCATGCATTGTTAACCGCAAAAGGATTATTGTTAACCGTCTTTGGCGGTTTCCTCGTTGGCTTTGGAACTCGTTATGCAGGCGGTTGCACATCTGGTCACGCGATCATGGGATTATCAACTTTGCAATGGCCATCGCTTGTGGCAACAATATGTTTTATGGCTGGCGGGTTTATCATGGCAAATATTTTTCTTCCATTGATTTTAAAATTTTAGTGATGGAAACTACTGAAACAAAAAAACCCGCTTTGATAGAATCGAATATTGATTTTGAAGTGCGCTCTTTGGATGCATTGTGTATTAATGAATCCGAATTGAAACATCCATGGTATCACAACATCAAATATTTTCTCACTGGAATTTTCTTCGGGATTATTTTGGTGAAAGCAGAAATCATTTCATGGTTCCGCATTCAGGAAATGTTCCGTTTTCAAAGCTTTCACATGTATGGCGTGATTGGCTCTGCAGTAGTTGTCGGTATCATTTCTGTTTTTCTTATCAAGAAATTCAAAGTGAAAACTATTTACGGCGAGCCAATTGAATTTCATGCAAGAAAATTTAATAAAGGGCAAATTATCGGTGGGCTGCTTTTTGGTTTTGGCTGGGCAATCACCGGAGCATGCCCTGGGCCTTTGTTTGCGCAAATCGGCGCCGGGTTCAGTGTTGTCATCATAACGTTATTCAGCGCTGTTGCAGGTACATGGTTTTACGGCTTGATAAGAGAAAAACTTCCTCATTAGCATTCAGATTTTTTTTCATACCTTTTCATTGAGAGAATTTATCATCGAACGGCTTTCTCATTAGCATTATCCTTTGCAGCAACTTTTCATTCTGATTCGCTTCCGCACTTTGTGAATTTTATTTTGCTAACGCCTCTTTGCAATAAGTATCATCCTTAACAACTTTCACATAAAAAACCTATGTATGCAAACTAACAATTCAAGCCAGACAAGCGGCAGGCGCGAGTTTCTGGGAACTATCGCAGGTAGTGCGGCAGCGCTCAGCCTCGGCACAATGTTCGCTCCATTTGCTGCCAATGCCGAAAACAATTTTAAACAACAGGCTGAAGATGCAGATGCATGGTTCGCCAAAGTAAAAGGCAAGCATCGCATCGTGTTCGATGTAACTGAACCACACGGTATTTTTCCTTTTGCATGGCCAAAAGTTTTTTTATTAACTAACGCCGCAACGGGCTCTCCTGAGAAAGATTGTACCGCGGTTGTGATTTTGCGTCACGATGCAATCCCGTTTGCCATGCAAGACTCGCTCTGGTCAAAATACAAATTCAAAGACATGTTCAAAATTGGCGATCTTGGCCCTGCTTTCAGAGCTGCAGATGCGGCAACAGCTACTACAACACGCAACCCATTTTGGAACACAAGCCCCAACGATTTCATGATGCCGGTAATGGGCGCAGTTCCTATCGGATTTAAAGACCTCATGGCAAGTGGTGTCATGTTCTGTGTTTGTGACGCTGCGCTGACTGTCTATAGCGGTATAGTAGCAATGCAGACAAATGGCAACGCTGCTGATATCAAAAAAGAATGGATTGACGGATTGGTGCCCGGTGTACAGGTTGTTCCTTCAGGTGTGTGGGCTGTTGGTCGTGCACAGGAACATGGCTGCGCTTATTGCTTTGTTGGCTAATAATGATACAACCATTGTAACTCTGATTGAATATCGTTGCGTCCGCCGCGGCGGATCATCGATAGGAAAACCATTGAGCTTGCTTATGTACAACATCAAAATAAAATCAATACAGCCCGATAGCTTATCTTGCTGTATTGATTTTTTGTTCATTGCATTCATCTTTTAATGAAACAAATTTTTTCTAAACGCCTTCTCATTTTATTATCAACAATTGTTTTGGTTATTATTGTTGACAGGATTTTTACAAAAGAAATCCGAAAAAAAAAGTTAGCTGCTTCTTCTCCAATAGAAAATTTTTGGGTTGCACCTGATACGAATTCGATTCCTCATGACGAAGAGGGCGATATGATTCGTTATGGAAAATTATTAATTAGCAACACGGCGTTTTATCTTGGCCCCAAAGGAAAAATTTCTCATTCAACCAACGGCATGAATTGCCAGAACTGCCATTTAAATGCTGGAACAAAACCTTTTGGCAATAATTATGGCGGCGTGTTTTCTACCTATCCAAAATTTCGAGAGAGGCGCGGTGCAGTTGAAACCGTTGTTCAGCGTGTGAATGATTGTCTGGAAAGAAGCCTGAATGGAAATCCGCTCGATAGCAACAGCCATGAAATGCTGTCGATTCTTGCATACATGAAATGGCTTGGAAAAGATGTGGCGAAAGGACAGAAGCCCAAAGGATGTAGCATACAACAATTAACTTTTTTGAACAGGGCTGCCGACGAGCAAAAAGGAAAAATAGTGTATGACGCAAAATGCACCAAATGCCATCTGACGAATGGACAAGGACAAATGAATGCAGATAATATCACTTATTTATATCCGCCGCTTTGGGGCGAGCATAGCTACAACACGGGCGCAGGGTTATATCGCTTATCGCGTTTTGCAGGTTATGTAAAAGATAATATGCCGTTTGGTGCAACACATCAAAATAGTCAACTAACAGTGGAAGAAGCATGGGATGTTGCTGCTTATGTGAACTCACAGGCAAGGCCAAAAAAAGATTTAAAAAAAGACTGGCCAAATATTGCTCTAAAACCTTTTGACCATCCTTTTGGTCCTTACACAGACAGCTTTTCCGAGCAGCAGCATAAATATGGTCCATTTTCTCCGATACAAAAAGCAAAAGATAACGCTGCAAAGAAAAAAGCTTCGTGATTTTTATTTTCTGATTCTTTATTTCTCATTTCTGATTTCTTATTCCTCTCAGCTACCTTTGCAGGCGTTATGAAAAAATCGTTGCCGCAAAACAATTCACGTGCAGTAGCCAATTGGGTTTTGATTGGCGTGTTTATGTTGCTGGTGCAGGTAATCCTCGGCGGCATTACAAGATTGACCGGCTCTGGTTTGTCGATTACTGAATGGGATGTTTTAACAGGAGCAGCTCCTCCGCTGAATTCACAGCAATGGATAACCGAATTTCAGAAATATCAGCAAACACCCCAATATCATTTGCTTCATGCAGATTTCACTTTATCTGATTTCAAATTTATTTTTTTCTGGGAATGGTTTCATCGTTTTTGGGCAAGAATGGTTGGAGTTGTTTTTATCATTGGCTTTATTTATCTCATCTGGAAAAGAAAGATGAAACAGGAAATGATAAAACCATTGCTGACTCTTTTTTTATTAGGTGCATTACAGGGAGCTGTAGGTTGGATAATGGTTGCCAGTGGATTAACCGGCGATGCGATTTATGTGAAACCGACAAAACTGGCTGTTCATTTTGTGCTGGCGCTTGGGTTAATAAGTTACGCATTCTGGTTTGCGCTGCAATTATTAATCCCGTCAAAAGAAATTTTGAGAAACAACAACCTCCGCAAATGGAGCTGGTCGGTTATTGTTTTTCTTTTTTTTCAATTGATGTTTGGCGCATTGATGGCTGGTCATAAAGCTGCAAATGCTGCACCAACATGGCCAACTATTAATGGCGATTGGATTCCTTCTTCTTTGTTTAGTCAATCACCGCTGCTTTTCAATTTCATTGATAATAAAATCACGGTTCATTTTGTGCATCGCGGGTTAGCCTATTTGCTTTTAGCATTGGTGATAATATGGTCAATAAAAGCGTATAAGATTTCTTCTTCTACAGATTACTTTCGTAAAAGCAAATATCTCCCGCTTTTATTAATCTGTGCTCAAATTGTTCTTGGAGTTGTGACTGTATTGAGCAGTTTGCAAATTGTTGCCAATCGCTGGGGCATTTTTGAGTGGTTGGCTCAACTGCATCAGATTACGGGAATGTTGTTTTTGTTGTGCATGATTTATATGCTGTTCATCATTAGGAAAAGCAGCAAATTGTGAGCGTTTAATAGTAGCACAACCGATGAATGGAGCGTCGCAAGGATGTCATATCATAGTTACTGAAGCTCGTATCAAAATAATTTTTCTTATATCATCAAGTTTAAAGCAATTGATGCACTAAGCGCTTTTGATAAAGCGTTATTAGTTGTATATTACTTTTGATTAGCATTCCTCAAACCGCATGATGAAATTCGTTAAACCGGTTTATTATTCTTTCCCTGTGCAGCTGGTGATATTGCATTTCAAAAAATTCCAGGTGCTGCTCGTGTTTTGGATTATTTTGTTCAGCACTATCAATGGCGGTTTCCTGAAATCTTTCGGCGCAAATGCTTTGTTTTTTTCTCCTGAATATCTCGGCAACGTGAATGCAATCAGTTCAGCAATTGTCGGCATTGCAATGGGAATGTTTATCATGAGCTGGAACATCACCACTTTTATTTTATTCAGCAGGCATTTCAGGTTTCTGGCAACTACCACAAAACCTTTTTTGAAATATTGCATCAACAATTTTATTATTCCTGTTTTCTTTTTGGTTTTTTATTTTGTGAAAGCACTTCGCTTTGATATCACAAAAGAATTATTGAGTGTTGCAGAAATATTTTTTCTTATCTGCGGGTTTTTAGTCGGGCTGATACTTCTTATTTCTATCTCATTATTATATTTTTTTCGCGCTGATAAAACCATCATCAGGCAAATGGCGCCTGTTATCAGTGACCCGAAATTGTTCAAGTCTCAATTTCACCGCAATGAAGTGAAGCTTAGTGAGAGCAGGCTTATTAAAGTTCAGTGGTATTTGAATTCACCGCTCACTGTAAAGAAAGTTCGCGATGTTTCTCACTACAGCCGCGATTTTATCGAGAGCATTTTCAATCGCCATCATTTCTCCGCCATACTTTCTGTTTTTGTTGCCTTCGTGTTTTTGATTATTGTTGGTTTTTTCATGGATAGCCCATTTTTTCAAATTCCTGCCGCATCAAGCGTGCTGATTTTCTTTGCTATTTTAATTTCATTATCAGGCGCGTTTTCTTATTTCCTCCAGAACTGGAGCATCCCTTTTTTATTCGTGCTGTTTTTTATCCTGAATCTTTTATATCAATATAATATCATCGACCCAAGCAATAAGGCTTATGGATTGAATTATACAAACCGCAATGACAGACCGGAATACAGCGAAGAAGGGTTATTACGGTTATGCACAACCGAAAATGTGGAAAGAGATAAAAAGAACATGATTTCTATTCTGGAACAATGGAAGAAAAAGCAAAAAGAAGAAAAGCCGGTTTTATATATTATCAACACAAGCGGCGGCGGCAACCGAAGTGCAACATTCACCATGAACGTGCTACAGCGAATGGATAGTTTGAGTGGTGGTGTGCTGATGAACAAAACATTTTTGATAACCGGCGCTTCCGGTGGAATGTTTGGCGCAACTTATTTCCGTGAGCTTGCCCGATTAAAAAATAAAATTGACACAACCATTAATCTGCATGACCCGAAATATGTAGATGACATTTCCCGCGATTTATTGAATCCATTGTTCTCATCATTTGTTGCGAGAGACCTTGCTTCACCTGCGCAAAAATTTAAGGTGGGCAATTACGAATACATCAAAGACCGTGGTTATGCATTTGAACAAAAACTAGCGTATAATACTTATGGCGTTCTTGACAGGCAGTTGAAAGATATTTATGAAGATGAAAAAAATGCAAGCGTGCCATTGATGCTTTTTAATTCTGTTGTGACTCGCGATAGCCGTTCAATGATTATCAGCACACAGCCGATTAGCTTTTTGATGAAGCCGCAATATGACACAACGCGCATCCCGAATATATCTCCCGATGCAATTGATTTCAGCGCATTCTTCAGCAAGCAAGACCCGATGAATCTTCGGCTACTGACTGCATTGAGAATGAACGCCACTTTTCCTTATGTGCTGCCGAACGTTTGGCTTCCGACAAATCCGGTTATTGATGTGATGGATGCTGGTTTCAGAGATAATTTCGGAGAACAGACTGCAATTCGTTTCATTAATGTTTTTAAAGAATGGCTGCGCGAAAATACAAGTGGTGTCGTGCTCATTCAAATCCGCGACAGAAAAACCGGCGGCTGGCAAAACCCTTATGAATCTGATGACATCACAGAGCTTGTTACAAAACCACTGCTCTTGCTGCAATACAACTGGTATAAAATGCAGGAATATAATCAGGATGATTTATTAAGCCTTTCGCAAAATGATTTGAAGCTTCCTTTTTACAAAACAATTTTTCAGTATGTGCCTAAGAATGAATTAGAAGCGGCGACTTTGAATTTTCATTTAACGAGAGAAGAAAAAATTGATATTGCCAATGCGCTAAGCAGCGAACAAAATCAGAAGCAATTCAAGACGATTAAAAGTTTTATGAGCAACGGGCTTCCAAAAAATTAAACCTCATTAATTAGGCTGAATTAATTTAAAAGCTTTCGGCACTACTCTTATCTCAAATTTGCCGGCAGTTTCTTTCGGGTCGCCATCAATATGCAAAGGTGCGTGGTGAATATTGTGAATAGTCAATGCGGATGTCTGAAAATAAATAATATTTTTTTTCTCAGCATATTCATTCAGGTTTTGCATGGAATTGATGCCTGTGATTTGGTTCAGGATGGAAAACGGCAACAAAAACTTGCTCATCTTTTTCACAATCACAATATCAATCAAACCATCCTGCAGACTGGCTTTCGGGGCGATGGTGAAATTATTTCCAAACTGATTTCCGTTGGCGATGCTGATAAAAAATGCATCCACCGAAAGTGATTTATTTTTTAGTTTAATTTCAAACGAATAAGGGTTTGTTTTAAAAAAATTAACAGCACCCACTTTTATATAAGTCTGTAATCCACGCTTTTTTTGTTTTGCAAATTCATGTGCAACGAGCGCATCAAAACCAATCCCACAAAGCATGCATGAAAATTCATTGTTGATATAAAATCCATCAATAAAAGAAGCTTTGCCATTAAAAATAATATCAATCGCTTTGGAAGATTGTCTTGGGATTTTTGCGGCAAGTGCCAGCCCGTTTCCAGAGCCCATTGGAATAATACCGATATTTACTTGCGTACCAACCAAACTGGAAGCAACACTATTCACTGTTCCATCACCTCCACAAATAACTACGTCAGTAATATTTTCTTTTTTTATTTTTTGTTTCAGGAAATCATAATCGCCTTTTGCATTGGTAGGAATAATCTCAAAATCAATTCCGGCTTCTTTTGTTTTTTTAGAAACCAGTTCCTTCAAAGAAGATTTTCCTTTTGTACCGGAAATTGGGTTGATGAGATATATAATTTTTCTTTGCAAGAGTTAAAAGTTTTTGCCACAGATTGCACGGATTAACACAGATAAAAACAAGAACTAATAATAAAGAGAAATTTAATTTACTCAGAAATCGTACATCGTAAATCTCAAATCGTACATTTTCCTCACCATTTCAGCAACGCACTTGCCCAGGTAAAGCCACTTCCAAATGCAGCGAGACAAATCAAATCTCCGTCTTTCACTTTTCCTTCTTCATAAGCTTCGCACAATGCGATAGGAATGGATGCTGCAGTCGTGTTCCCATATTTCTGGATATTATTATACACTTTCCCTTTCAATTTCAATTCATGCTCGAGAAATTGAGAAATGCGAAGATTAGCCTGATGCGGAACCAACAAATCAATATCAGAAATTGACAATCCATTTTTTTGAAGCGCCTCATTTATCACTTCAGGAAATTTTACCGCTGCCATTTTAAAAACCGCAGGACCATCCATGAAAGGAAAATTCTGTTCTTTCTCCACCATTTCTTTGCTCATGAACATATCTGCAACTTCTGCATCATTAAAATCTGCCAGCTTTTCTTTCTTCCAATAATTTGCATGCGTTCCCGGATTATACATCGCTAAAATTTCTGCATTGCTCCCGTCGCTGTGAAGGTGTGTGCTCAAAATTCCCTCATTATCTTTTTCTGTTGGCTGAAGCACAACTGCTCCTGCACCATCTCCGAAAATCACAGAAATATTTCTCCCCCTGGTGCTCATATCAAGACCGAAAGAATGTTTCTCGCTGCCAATCACCAGAATATTTTTATACATTCCTGATTTGATGAACTGGTCTGCAACGCTCAGTGCATACACAAAACCGCTGCACTGATTGCGCACATCCAGCGCACCGATTTCTTTCATCTTCATCGCTCTTTGCACAAGCACACCACAACCTGGAAAATAATAATCAGGGCTCAGTGTCGCGAACACAATAAAATCAATTTCCTGCGCAGTAGTGCCTGCACGTTCAATCGCAATTTTTGCAGCTTCAATTCCCATCGTCGCGGTTGTCTCGCCAATTCTGTCTGCAAACCTGCGTTCTTTAATGCCCGTCCTTTCCTGAATCCACGCATCACTTGTGTCCATATATTTTATCATATCATTATTCGTGAACACATTCTTCGGAACATACATTCCAATGCCGGCAATCTTTGAACGAATCATACAGCAAACATTAAAAGTGAACGGGCAATTTACGAAAACTAAAGAAGGAGAAATGTTATGATGATATTTTTGTTCTGATTTCGATTAATGCTAAAAAGAATTTTTTTGTTCCAATCTGCATTACTACTCTTAAACATTCTTGCAGCTTGTCCGCCGTGGCGGATCGCACTCTTGTACTGAAGGAATTCTATTGAGCGTTGTGCAGCTCCCAAATTAATTATTGACTTGTTTTAATTTCAAAACCTCAACCATAAATTTTTCAATTTCTTTTTGAACGCCTTCCACATCGTGAGATTTGATATAAGAACCGATGACGTGTGTTCCTGCATTTGGCATCGCTTGTTTTCTTTTTGAGCTATCGGGAGTGCCAAGCTCATTATACATGTCGAGCATTGCGGAAACTTTCACCGTGCTGTCCTGCACTTTTTCATCTTTATAAAAATATAAAAGCTGAAGAGGCTGTTTCACTTTTGAAAATGTTTCTTTGTTCATCGTTGTCTCCAACATTTCTTCCAGTGCTGTCGCAGCTTCTGCACGGTATTGCCAGTTCCAATATAGTTTATTAATCGGTCTGTCGTCTTTGGAAGTGATGTAATCAGATTTCAGAACGAGGTGCGCAATCTGCAATCCCCAATGATTGTTGAGCAACCATGCATTCGGGTCGTTGATGGCAATGTTTGGCGACATTAATATCAATGCAGCAATATCATCAGGATAAGTTGCGGCGAGCTGCAAAGCATTTGTTCCACCGGTTGACGTTCCCATCAATATCACTTTTTTTCCGAGCTGTTTTCCGATTGCCAATGCTTGTTTTGCCGACTCCCAATATTTATCCGCAGTGAGGTTTACCAGTGCATCAACAGTATCAATTCCATGCTCAGCTAATCTTGATAAATATAAATTGCAGCCGAATTTTTTAGCAATGTTTTTATGTATCGGGTCACCTTCTGCCTGCGACGCAGTGAAGCCGTGGAGATAAACAATCGCGTAATCTGTTTTTTGTTTCATGGAATCATTTGCCCAAATAATCCTCGCCTCATTATCAGGTTTTAATTTATGTTGCGCTTCATTATTTTTTATGTATGATTCTAATTGCAATGCATCCGCAGGAACAACCGGCATTGTGATTTTGTACTCTGGCGTAACAGGTCTTGGTCCTAATAAATAAATTGCAATCAGGATTACCGGGATAGCCCATAACCATTTTTTTCGCATGGCGTAGATTTGTAGTTCAATATAGAGAATATTGGTGAATGGTCAATAGTGAATAACTAATATTGTTTTTTGATAACATAAGCTCAAACTATTTAATCATCAAGTATTGACCATTGATTATTCACCATTCACTATTGACAATTCACCTTAATAATAATATTTATTTTATCACTTATTATCGGTTGATTCAGAAATTTCCGATATTCATTTCCGCTTTTGCTTCATCATAACCAACTATTATTATGGCTTCTTCCAATCAAAGATTTCTTGCGCTTGATGTTTTTCGAGGAATGACAATTTGTTTCATGATAATCGTGAACACGCCTGGCAGCGGTCAGTTTGCTTATGCGCCACTGAATCATGCTGCATGGCATGGCTTCACGCCAACTGATTTGGTGTTCCCTTCTTTTTTATTTGCGGTGGGAAATGCGATGAGTTTTGTGATGGCGAAATGGGCTGGTTTGGAACAATCGCAGGTGCTTTGGAAAATTTTTAAAAGAACATTCATCATTTTCTTGCTTGGATATTTGATGTATTGGTTTCCTTTTATCGAACTTGATAAAAGTGGCAGCGTGATTTTATCCCCGATTTCTCATACGAGAATTTTGGGTGTTCTACAACGCATTGCACTTTGTTATTGTATCGGTTCATTATTTATTTATTACCTGAAGCCAAAAACATCCGTCATTGTTTGCATTATTATTTTGCTTGCCTACTGGCCCATCATGTATTTTTTTGGCGATGCTGCTGACCCGTTGAGCCTGACAGGAAATGCAGGATTGAAATTAGATAAATGGCTGATGGGAGAATATCACATGTATCATGGCGAAGGGATTGCATTCGACCCCGAAGGTTGGATTAGCACATTGCCTGCAGTTGGAAATGTGGTTGGCGGTTATGTTGTGGGGCAATTCATTCAGCAAAAGGGAAAAACGTATGAAGGTCTTGCAAAGCTGATGCTTGCAAGACCTTCA
>DATGIX010000043.1:0-24254 GCA_035295505.1 Puia sp.
GATGAGTTTATTAAGCCGACTGTCATCACAGAAAACAATCAGCCGACTGCTACTATCAAAAATGATGATGTTGCGATTTGTTTCAACTTCAGAACTGACCGTTGCCGCGAAATCACGCAGGTACTAACGCAGATGGATATCCCGGAACAGGGAATGAAAAAATTATCCCTGCATTATACAACGATGACTCAGTACGACCACACTTTCAAAAACGTACATGTGATTTTTGAGAATGATGATTTGAAAAATACATTAGGAGAAATTATTGAGAAAGATGGGCTAAAACAAATCCGCATTGCAGAAACGGAAAAATATCCTCATGTATCGTTCTTTTTCAGCGGTGGGAGAGAAAAACCTTTTGATGGTGAAAAAAGGATAATGATTCCTTCGCCCAAAGTTGCCACTTATGATTTGAAACCAGAGATGAGCGCTGTTGAAGTCACAGATGCCATCGTTCCTGAAATTGAAAATAAGACCGCAGATTTTATTTGTTTAAACTTCGCAAATGCTGATATGGTCGGTCATACCGGCGTTTGGGAAGCAGCCATCAAAGCTGTTGAAACCGTTGACAAATGTGTTGAACGAGTTGTTACTGCTGCATTGAAGAGTGATTATGTTGTTTTTCTCACAGCCGATCATGGCAACGCAGATTATTTAATCAACGAAGACGGCTCGCCGAATACAGCGCACACGCTGAACCTTGTTCCGCTTTTTGTGATTGATAAAGACTGGAAAGGCAAGGTGAAACCAGGCAAGCTCGGCGATATTGCTCCAAGTATCTTAACATTAATGGGATTAAGCATTCCAAAGGAAATGACAGGCGATGTTTTAGTTAGTTGATTTGTTGAAGGGCTGATATTTAGTTAATGATAAAATCATGTTATTGGAATTAACTGATTGCTCCATTCCATCTGTTCAACCAATCAACTTCCCGCTTCCCCGACCATCCAAGTTTTTTACGAACAAAGCAGCTTTAGCATTTAAAAATTGTCTAAATTACAGGCAACATGACAGAGGAAGCCATTTTTCAAGGTTGCTTAAAAAATCAGGCTGCTGCGCAAAAGGAACTATACAATAGGTACAGTCCCAAAATGCTGGCAGTTTGTTATAGGTATGCCCACAACCGCGAAGATGCTGAAGATATGTTGCAGGAAGGTTTCATAAAAATCTTTTCGCAGATACATACTTTTCAGAACAAAGGGGCTTTTGAGGGATGGGTGAGAAGGATAATGGTTCATACTTGTATCAATAATCTGAAGAAGAATAAGAGGTTCAATGAAAGTGTTGATTTAATTTATGCGAACAGCATTCAGATAAGGGAGGAAAGCGTGCCATCAATAGTTCAGGCAAAACAAGTGGTAGAATGCATCAGATTATTGCCGATTGGATATAGAACAGTGCTGAACTTATATGCGATTGAAGGCTATTCGCACAAAGAAATCGGAGAGATTCTGGAAATTGAAGAAAGCACAAGCCGTTCGCAGTACACTAGAGCAAGGCAAATGTTGGAAGACATTCTAGTGAAAAAGAAAATCATCCAGAAACCGAAAGAAAAAACAGAATGGCTCGCCGCTATCAGATAATAAAAAATTAATCCTACGAAAAAAATACCCTAACACAATTAAATGAGATGGAAAGGAATTTTTACAATGATGAATTTGAAGACCTGATTCGGCAAAAGGCGGGCCAATACAAAATGTACCCTTCAGACAAAGTCTGGAAGAATATTAACGCTTCACTTCACACCCGCCGCAGATGGTTCATTGCAGGGATGTTTACATTAATCACCGGTATTTTATTTTTCGCAGGAAAAGAATTATTAGCTCCGTCAAGCCACCATGTTGCCGCTGTTAAAAAATCAGTTGGCAGCAGTATTGATAATGCTGAAAACAACGTAGGAACTGCAGATAATGCAACAACTACTTATGATGCTACCAGCAAAAAGAATATTGAGCTGTCGATTACTCCTTCTTTCGTGGAATTCAACTCAGTGCAGCCATCACAGAGAGATAATGAATATGAAGCTAATACAGTAGCAGCGCTTGATTCATCATTGACGAATGTTGCAAAAAATTATCTTGAACAGCAACCTAATATCCTTAATTTTTCAAATGAAGCGGATAATGATTTTACTACAGATTTGAAGCGACAATTTTATTCTCACAAAATTGACCTAGTTGAAAATGATAAAAAATTGGCTTCTGATCTGGAAGAAAAAACACCAGAGTCTCTTGATCCAAACCTGGAGAAAACCTCATCCGGCTTTTCAGCAGGCATTGAGCTTGATAAAAAACAAATCGGCGTTCTCCAAAATATTGCTCCTTATGAATTAGTTACTCCTAAAAAATTGAACAGAAAATACTGGCAGCTTTACCTGTCACCAACTGTCACTTATCGCTCGCTTTCAGGCGTAGCACTGACTACTTCAAAACCAGATATTCAAAACGGCCCGATTGCAGCAACAGCACAAAACGCAAATCCTAATTTATATACAAACAATAAACCTGCGTTAGGATTTGAAATCGGAAGCAGCCTGGTTTATAAATTCACAAGAAACTTAAGCTTTAAGGCAGGGCTTCAATTTAACTACAGCAGATATACTATTGATGCTTATGCTTCAAATGCACAACCTGCAACAATCGCATTAAATTCGTTCAATGGCTATCCTAATAACACAATTACAGCTTACACAAATATCGGGACCGTCGGAGGCAAAGCATCTGTGAATTTACAGAACCAATATTTCCAGCTATCAATGCCTGTTGGGTTTGAATTGAGAATTATAGGCAATGAGAAGTTGCAAGTGCATGTTGGCGCCAGTGTTCAACCAACATATTTATTGAACAGAGATTCCTATCTGCTAACTTCAGATTTTGCTAATTACACACAAGAGCCCTCACTGTTCCGCAGGTGGAATGTAAATGGTGCCGTTGAAGCATTTGTTTCCTATAAAACAGGAAAAATCCGCTGGCAGATCGGGCCACAATTTCGTTATCAACTTCTCTCTACCTATACTAGCGATTATCCTATCAATGAAAACCTGAAAGGGTTTGGGATAAAATTAGGTATCACCAAAACCATCTGGTAGAACAATTAATACACTTAATTTTGCAAAGCTGTGACTAAATATCACAGCTTTCTTTTTTTACAATTTGAAAATAGGCCGAAATGAGAAATGCACTTGGGGTTTTTTGTATGATAATCATTGTTGCTTGTTCATGCAAAAACAATACACAGAAAAATGGACAGGAAAAAAAAGATGAGAAAAAAAATTTCTTCCCGGTGAATGATTATCTCAAAAGCGAAATTCAGTATGTCGATTCGTTACCTGTAGGAATTAAAAGATACTCGACATTTGGAGATAAGACAGATACCGCATATATACAATCGCCGGAATTCAATTTGATCGCTAAAGATTTTGTTTGCCCGGAACTCAATCCTGATATTTTTGAAAAAGAATTTTCTGAAACTTCTTTCATTGACGAAACCACGCATGCTGCCACCTTTACTTATGCAACTAAAAATAACAAGCTTGAATTGCAACGAGTAGACGTTCTTGCTGCTACCGGAGATGGACTGAACAAAGTCAGCAGCGTTTATCTTGAAAAAACGATCCATAAAAATGATACACTTATCTTAAAAAAACTTTTATGGAGAACAAGAACCAGTTTTCAGATTGTCACCAGCACACAAATTTCAAATCAAACACCGGTTGTAAAACAGCTTAAACTCGTTTGGGGAATTGAATAGGATGAAAAAACATGACACAAAAAGAATTTCAACATATCGCTCCTTCGATACCAAATCAACCAGGCATCTACAAATATTTTGATGAAGCCAATGAATTGATTTATGTGGGCAAGGCAAAAAATATCCGCAAAAGAGTCAGTTCTTATTTCTTAAAAACTTTCACTACTTATAAAACACATGAACTTGTTCAGCGGATACATCATATTGAATTCACGATTGTAAATTCCGAACAAGATGCTTTTTTTCTTGAGAATTCCTTAATCAAACAATTTCAGCCGAGGTTTAATATCAACCTGAAAGATGATAAAAGCTATCCTTTTATTGTTATTAAAAATGAGCCATTCCCAAGAGTTTTTCTAACCAGAAAGAAAATCAATGATGGCTCGGAATATCTGGGGCCTTTCACTTCTGTGGCAAAAGTGCGTGAACTGATTCAATTTATCAGAACAAATATCCCGCTGCGAACATGCAAGCTCAATCTAACGGAAACGAACATACGTAAAAAGAAATTCAAGGTTTGCTTAGAATACCATCTCGGCAATTGCAAAGGTCCATGCGAAGCTTTGCAATCGGTAGAAGATTATCAGGAAGGGCTGTCACAAATTAAAAACATATTAAAAGGGAATCTCGGGCCTGTGATTCAGAATTTCAAAAAAGAAATGAGAGAGGCTGCTACTGAAATGAGATTTGAAAAAGCTGAGATGATCAGAAAAAAAATTGAGCACCTTGAAAATTACCAGGCAAAATCTGTGATAGTAAGCAAGCATGTTTCTGATGCTGATGTGTTTACTATTGCTACAGAAGATAATATTGCTTATGTTAATCATTTGATGATTGAAAATGGCACTATCATTCAAACTCACACTGCTCAGGTAGAGACACATTTGGATGAACCTACTGAAGAAGTGCTTGCTCAAAGCATCATCAGGCTCCGCGAAACTTTTGAAAGCAAGGCATCTGAAATCATTGTTCCATTTAAAATAGATTATCCGCAAGATGGGATTACAATCACAGTTCCTAAAGCCGGCGATAAAAAGAAACTGCTGGAGCTGTCTGAAAAGAATGCTGAATATTTCCGTGAAGAATTGAAAAGAAAAAAGACACTGCAACTACATGAAAAAACAAATGAAGAAAATGAAGAAGTTTTATATGAACTGCAGGAAAATCTGCAACTGAACGAACTTCCGGTTCATATCGAATGTTTTGATAACTCCAACTTTCAGGGAAGCTTTCCGGTATCTGCGATGGTATGTTTCAAGAATGGTGCGGCAAGCAAAAAAGATTATCGCCATTTTAATGTGAAAACAGTGAAAGGCATTAATGATTTTGCAACTATGAAAGAAGTTGTTTTCAGAAGGTACAAGAGACTATTGGATGAACAACAACCATTACCTCAGTTAGTGATTATCGATGGAGGCAAAGGCCAGCTCAGCGCTGCGATGGAAAGCATTGAAGAATTAAATTTGACAGGCAGGATTACTGTAATTGGTCTTGCAAAAAATGAAGAAGAAATTTTTTTCCCTGGAGATAGCGAATCTATCAAGCTCTCTTATAATAGTGAAGGATTGAAATTAATCAGAAGGATAAGAGACGAAGTGCATCGTTTTGGCATCACATTTCACAGGCAAAAAAGAAGCAAAGGCACATTTACAAATGAGCTGGAAGAAATAAAAGGCATCGGCAGGAGCACAGTCGATTTATTATTAAAACAATTTCGCTCTGTCAATAAAATAAAACTGCTAACAGAGGAAGAGCTTTCAAATGCAATAGGCTCTTCAAAAGCAAAAATGATCATCACTCACTTTGAAAAAGAAAAACAAGATAGCAATAGCTAACTATTATGCATACTTCTTTTTATAAAACAAAATCCCCGCAATTGAATTGCGGGGATTTTGCTTAGATATTCAAAATGATTTTATTGAACTGTTATTTGTTTAGGTGCAAATCCACTGTTTATTATTTCTACAAAATAATTTCCTTTCGCAAAACCATTCAATAAAATGGTAGTCTTATCAGAATTCAGGTTGAGCTTATACTGACCCATCACTGCTCCTGCTGCATTCATTATCCTGACAGAGCTGCTGGTGATGCCAGTGTGAGTGACAACGATATGATCCGAAGCAGGGTTAGGATATATATTGAATTCAATATTTCCGGAAATTTTTGCTGAGACAACCAAGCTATATGTTTTATTGCCGTCTTTATTAACTTCTCTTAACCTGTAATAATGAATTCCGACTGATGGATGGACGTGCGTGAAATCATAGCTGGAAGTGCCAATAGTTCCCTTCGCTGTTACTGAACCAAGAGAATCAAACTTCACGCCATCAACGCTATGCTCCACAACATAATTGCTCAGATCAACTTCATTAGCCGATTTCCACTTCAGTAAAATATCCGATCCTGATGTTGTAGCAGTAAAGCTCAACAAATCCAAAGGAAGCACACCAAGATTGCCTCCCAACAAATAAACCTGAGAATAAATCCATGGGCTGTATACCTGGCCAAAAGTTACTGAGGTTGCTGCATATTGAAGTCTTACCCTAACCTTCGTTGCTTTGCCTGTAACTTTTGCAATTAAGTTTTTAAACTCAGTTCCACCCACAGGTATTAAAGTATAAGATGATTGTTTACCTGTTAATACTACACTGTTTGTTATTGGATTTCCATGGAAAGGGACACCATTGGTTTCGGTTTCCCAAACTAATTTTCCTTTCACTGATCCAAACGGTGATTGAGCGAACAAGCCTAATCCAAAGTTGCTTTGTGATAAATTATCTGCAGCAATCGGATTTGTAAGGTCTGTTTCATATAATTTCAACACATTGCTTGCATTTCTACCAACAGCATTGTTGCCATAGTACATATACATCTTACCCGTTTTTGTTCCCAAAGTCGGGTCTTCATAAACTCCTATCATAAAATCGCTATAGCCATCACCATTCACATCGCCGGCACCACCAATAGCACGACGTGGGACTTCAGTTGAAGCATAAGACGCACCCGAGTTTGCATCTAAAAATGATGCTGCAAGAGTAGAGTTTGTGCCAGTTGGGCTACCGAGGAAAAGATATACGGCTCCGGTTTGAGATGGAAAACTGTTTGTTCCTAAAGTTGATCTCACTATGACATCACTGTACCCATCACCATTCACATCGCCTGCTGTTGCAACACTTGCACCAAATTGATCACCGGCTACCAGACCGCTCAAAACAACAGACGCGGTGGTTGATAATCCTGAAGCACCACCTAAAAATATTCCTGCGGCTCCGCCGCCTGTGCCATTTCCGCCTCCTGAAGGTGCGCCTACTATTACATCACTATAGCCATCGCCATTCACATCTCCTGCAGTTGAAACGCTGATACCAAAGTCTCCGGAAGTGCCGTTTCCAAAATCACCCGCAAGGCTCACATCGGGAGCCTGTTTATTTGCAATACCGGTTTTACTACCAAAAAAGACATAAGCAGCATCGCCACCACCACCTGATGTGCCTACTATAATGTCGCTATAACCATCGCCATTCACATCTCCTGCAGTTGAAACGCTGACTCCAAAACCTCCGAATGCATTAGGACCATATAGTGTGTCTGCAGGAGCATTTGTTGCTATTCCGGAAGCACTACCCAAATAAATGTACGCTGCACCTTCATTCGTTCCAGTAAGGCTGACACCCGGAGCGCCCACAACAATATCACCATAGCCGTCTCCATTCACATCGCCAGCACTTGCAACGGAATATCCAAATGTGTCAAATGAATTAAGACCGTTTAATGTGGAAGAAGGTGATGTGTTAATCCCACTTACACTTCCGAGATAAATATAAACAACTCCTGAACTTGTATTTTGTGCCTGAGCACCTACAATTATATCATCATATCCATCACCGTTAATGTCAGATGCCGTAACGCTCCACCCAAAATTTTCTGAATTACCTGTAAATGGTATTGTAATGATTGTTGGGCTTCCAACAGAAAGACCAGTTGAGCTGCCATAATAAACATAAGCAGCTCCTGTAATACCGTTTACACCGATAGCTCCAACTACAACATCATTATAACCATCGCCATTAACATCGCCCGCGCTGGAAACACTTAACCCATAGCGATCTCCTGCATTGCTGCCTACAATTGAAACATTAGCTGTGCTTATTGAAACATCTGTATTGCCATTGTAAACATACACAATGCCGGTAGCAGTAGACGAGTTTGGTGCACCCACCAGAACATCACTGATTCCATCGCCATTTACATCGCCTGCACTAGCAACGGAAAATCCATAACTATCGCCTGGATTTGCTCCATTTAATGTTAAAGCAGGTGTTGCACTATTTGATATCCCTGATGAAGTTCCTTCATAAATATATGCTGCGCCTGCATTGCCCGATGTGCCAAATGCCCCAATAATCACATCGCTGTAATTATCTCCATTCATATCGCCTGCAGAAGCAACGCTTGCGCCAAAATATTGATTCGACGCAGTTCCACTAAATGTGGTTGCTGCAGAGGATGCATTGGCATTTGCAATTCCTGAATTGGTACCCAGAAAAATATATGCTGCGCCCTGAAAGCTTGATACACCTGGCGCACCAATAATCACATCGCTATATCCGTCGCCGTTAACATCTCCTGCACTCGCAACACTTGTTCCGAGCCCTGAAAGTGCTGCGCCGGTTAACGTTGCAGAAGCTGTAGCACCAATGCCTGAAGGACTGCCCTGATAAATATATGCTGCTCCTGTTCCGAGCGATTTAAACGGTGCTCCGATTATAATATCACTGTACCCGTCGCTGTTTATATCGCCCGCAGTGGCAACACTGAAACCAAGGCGGTCGCCAACCCCAAGTGTTGAGCCTCCGTTTATGGTTGCAGAAGGCGATGCCCCAGTTGCAATACCTGTGCTGCTTCCCGAATAAACGTAAGCAGCCCCTTGATTAGTAGTTACGCCATACGCTCCTACAATAATATCGCTGAAACTATCGCCATTCACATCACCTGCAGAGGCAACGCTTGTACCGAAATATTGATTGGCTGTTGCGCTTCCTGTTGTTAATACAGCCGTAGCAGCACTTGCACTTGCTGTTGCAATGCCTGAATTACTGCCTAGAAAAATATATGCTGCCCCTGCATTGCTTGATACACCTGGAGCACCAACGATAATGTCCGCATATCCGTCACCATTAATATCACCTGCGGTGGCAACACTAACTCCAAAACTATCTAATGCATTAATCCCGCTAAGTGTTGCTGCCGGGCTGCTTGATAAACCTGATGCGCTTCCTAAGAAAATATATGCTGCGCCTGCATAGCCTGAAACGCCGGGAGCGCCAACAATTACATCACTATATCCATCCCCGTTTACATCTCCTGCACTTGCCATACTGGTGCCGAAAACATCAGTCGCGCTGGAACCATTTAATGTGGAAGAAGGCGAAGAGCTCAGCGGGTCAATTGTAACCGGATATACTGCATTTTCAACATTAGTAATAATTTCAAAATTGTTATCATCCTTAGTTTCCATCCTTGATGAAAGCTGTTTTCCTGTCGCGTCCCATGCTTTCAAATCATTGTAAACAATTTTACTGTCAAGCGTTCCTTTGCTGTTCTTTTTTGCAAAATGAAGTTCTTTATCATGCACTTTATTTACAACCCAATCTCCTTCTGCCTTCATGCTAACGATAACTTCGCGTGTATTGGAAGAAGGTTTTTCTTTCACAATAAAATTCTGGCGAACTCCTTTTTTATCATTATGATATTGTATAGCATATCTGTTACTGAAATTATATTCTACATCGTTCCCGTTGCTTGCAATATTTGTAACCTGATTTGCAGAGGCATTCATTGAAAGGCCATCTGCCGACAATCCATTCACGGAAATATTTAACTCCCATTTATCCGCTTTTGGTTTTTTATCGGATGAAAGCATTGGTTCAAGCTTAAATGCTGATGCGCTATAATCAGCCTCCAGATTTTGTTCATTATTCACGCTTCTGAAACTATTCGATTGTTTGTCTGCAACCAGATAGTACATTCTTTTATCAATATCTTCTTTAATTGCCTTGAACCAGTCACTTTGTTGCAATTGTTTTGTCTCAGCTGTACTCATTGGGGCACGAGGAGGATGTTTCCGAATCCTATCCTTTACATCATACATCTTATTGATAACTGATGTAAAATCCTGATTTGCTATTGACTGTTTTTGTTGTGGGAATTCTTCTGTTCGTCGTGAGTATTTGAACAGCACTAAAACAATGACAAGTATGGGCAACAGGCTTCTTTTTATAAATCTAAGCAAGCGCTTTCCCAAGAAGGATTGAACTGTGGTTTGCATGATGTAAGCTTGAGTTATGAATTTGGTACTTAGTCTTTGGTATCAGCACAGGTTATTAAAAACAAGTCAGTCTTTTGTAAGATAGGAAGCCTAAAGGTAAATTGAAAAAGACAATTATGCAACCTATCAACTCTCAAAGATTCAGAGAAAACCTGACCATCGAACACATATAATATCAACAGGATGTGGAAAATATAAGTCTAAAGGTTTATTAATAAATGCGTTGATTAATGCGCGAGGGGACAAATGGGGGTTTTACGATGCAGTTTATGTGAAAATAAATTCGTAAAAGCTGTATGTTTTGTAATTTATCTTTACAGCAAAATATTTTAAATGGAAGAAATAGAAATACCAACGGAACATTTGCAGGAAGCCATTCATGAAAAAGCCGAGGAAAAAAAAAGCGAAGAAAGAGAAAAATGGGCGCTTAATGTTGCTCTTTCTACGGCGGTGATGGCAGTACTTGCAGCGATCGCAGGGCTTTTGAGCGGTCATCATGTGAATGAGGCAATGATAGAACAGATAAAATCATCAGATCAATGGGCGTTCTACCAGTCAAAAAGCATTAAATCTGAAATTGCAGCTTCCTCTGATAAATTGTTGCATGTCTTGTCTGCAAAACCTGTTGAAGATAATAGCCAAACATTAGCCCGCTACGAAAAAGAGAAAGAAGAAATAAAAAAGACCGCAGAAGAAAACGCAAAAAGCTCCGAAGCACATTTGGCAAAGCATGTTACTTTATCAAAAGCTGTTACTATTTTTCAAATAGCCATCGCAATTTCAGCCATTGCAATCCTCACAAGAAGAAAAACGCTTTGGTATGCAGCCATGTTGCTAACAATCGGAGGCTCTGTGTTTTTAATTTTAGGTGTGATTTGAAGTCAGAACAATTGTTCTTTAGCAGCTTGTAAAAATGGGATTACAGGAAGTGATTTAATAATTCTGAAATCCTGTAATAGATTGCTTTCATCATCAAGAAAATCAAAAATATCTTTCACATCATTTTTTCTGAACATTTCCGTAAATATCTTTTCGCCAGAAAGTCTTTTTTTTGAAAGCACATTTAATAAAACGCTGTCGTAAAATCGGAATCTTTTCTTTTTATTTTTCACAAAGGGTTTACCCTTTTTTATCAATGCAGCTATTATCTCGTCTGAATTCTTTTGTATGAATTGAAAGGTATATCCGCTCGAAGGTTTTGTTCTTCCTCCTGCAGAACCAATATGAATAATATTATTATCTCTGACAGGAAAATTAAAATTTGTCATTGGGATTTCTCCGAATTCCTCTTCGATAATTTCAAATTTTTCAACATCCAAATTGTTTTGCAAAAAAAATTCCAGCTTTACTTCATATTCTTTTAAGCTCAATATTTTTTCCGAAAAAATCGTGTACTCAACCAGGGCTTTTGTTTCCGAAAAAGGCATCACATAAAAAAAACTTGTTCCATTTTGCTGGTCGGTCCTGAAATTCATCAACACAGGCTCTTCCGGGTTAAATGAATTTGTTTTTGTTTGAATTATCCATCCTTTAAAATGCTGAATCAAATAATATTGATTCTTTTGTAAAATAGGTTTTTGAAAAATGATACTGTTGAAAATATATTCTGAGCTGAATTTTTTTCCATCAATGATTGCAAATGTTTCCTCTCTATTGCTTTTTATTTCATCGACATTGCCGCGGATTACTTTTATATTCTTTTGGCTGCTAATCATATCAAAGCAATGCTTATAAAAACTAATAGCTCTAATCATTTTGTATTCATAAGGAGCAATTTCTTTCAGCGCAGAATACTCTTTTGCATGAAACCAAAACTTATTCCATTTGCAAAAGACTAAAGATTCAAAAAAACCTTTTTCTTTTTCCCAAAAACACCAGGTTCTGTCATTATCTTTTTTGGTTGATTTATCTACCAGTAAAATTTTCTTGTCTGAGAATTCTCCCGAAGCAATCATTCGCATGACCAGGCTTAAACCTGCGCATCCTGCACCTGTAATAATATAATCGTATTTAATTCTCATTGAAATAAAAAACGCGCATATCGTTTGAAATGCACGTTAATCAATTCCAGTTATGTTTTATACTATCTGAACTTTTTTGCTTCCCTTCTCGCTCCGCACTTTTGCCCAATATTTTTTGCTTACATACAACATGCCGAAAGATTCACCATCTTCTTTATTCAAATGCTTGTGGTGCATTTTGTGCGCCCATCTGATTGCGCGAACATAAGTGTTGTTAGAGCGTGAAAACCATTTGAACCGCTGATGGATAATCACATCATGCACCAGAAAATATGCAGCCCCATAAGCCATCACACCAAAACCCAAAGCCATTAACCAGTGAATTTGATACATAGTTGCGAACAAAAGGCTGAAAAAAGTAGGTACTGCAAAAATGATAAAAAAAGAATCATTCTTTTCAAAAAAACCCGGCTTGGGTTGATGATGGTCTTCATGCAAATTCCACAACAAGCCATGCATAATATATTTATGCGTTGCCCATGTTATTGCTTCCATAACAATAAAGGTTATCAAAAAAATAGCGATATAAAATAACCAGTTCATCTCCATTAAGATTTTGCTGTTTGAAGCTTATCCGAACTTTGAAGCCATTTTTTTATCAATGGAAACGCAATATGAAACCATGCACTGAATTTTGCCGGATGAGTTGTCAAAGATGATTCAATGTCATTAATATTCATAAAGCAATAATCACTTGCTTCTTCTTTGTTGGGATAAATTTCTCCATCATAATATCCGGCAAACACATGGTCAAATTCAAATTCTGTCAGATTGTTTTCGAAAGCATGCTTGTAGGTAAAATGAAATATTTCCTCAAGCGTTGTTGTGAATCCCATTTCTTCAAACAATCTTCGCGCTGCTGCATCTTTTGTATTCTCGCCAGGCCTTGGGTGGCTGCAGCAAGTATTTGTCCACAAGCCGCCGCTATGATATTTTCCATTTGCTCTTCGTTGAAGAAGCATTTCATTCCTCACATTAAAAATAAAAACGCTAAACGCTCTGTGAAGCAAAGCTTTTTGATGAGCTTCTATTTTTTCCATTGTCCCAATCACCTCATCATGCTCATTCACTAAAATTATTTCTTCCTTCATTTCCTATTCTTAAATTAATCTTAATTGGTTTTTTAATCCTGCGTTCAAAATGATTATTGCTTTTCTATAATCAGGTATCCTGATTCTTTCCTCAAAAATTCTCGTTGCATGTGATTTTTTTATTTTTTTGAAAAGAGACATATAATATTTATAAGCAACATACACACCGAAGCGGGCTTTATCCGGCAATTGCTGAATGCCTTTATATGCTTCCTGGAAATCACTCTCTATTTCTGAAACAATCTTTTTCTTCATGCACTCTGTAAAGTTACTGAAATCAACTTCCGGAAAATAAACGCGGTTCAACTGGCTATAATCAGTTTTCACATCTCTTAAAAAATTAACTTTTTGAAACGCCGCGCCGAGTGATTGCGCATAAGATTTCAGCTTTTCATATTCTCTTATATTTCCTTCACAAAAAATATACAGGCACATCAACCCAACAACTTCAGCGCTTCCATAAATATATTTTTTGTACTTCTGCTCATCATAATCCTGAGGATTTAAATCCATTTGCATGCTCTCAAAAAAATCTTCAACGAGCTCAGGATTGATTTTATATTCATTTACCGTAATCTGAAAACTGTTAAGTATTGGGTTGAGGCTGATTTTTTGGCGGATAGCTTTGAATGTTTCTTCTTTAAATTCTTTCAATAAATTAACCTTATCGAATTCATGAAATGTGTCCACAATTTCATCGGCGAAACGAACAAAGCCGTAAATATTATAGATAGGCTGTCTTATTTCTTTATTCAATAATTTTATGGCTGATGCAAAAGAAGTGCTATAAGTTTCTGTGGTGATTTTGCTTGATTGCTGGCTAACATTATGAAATAAATACATCATCAGTCCTTGCTCGTGTTAATAGGCTCAATTTATTTTATTTCACAAACAAGATTGTTTTTTGTTAAACTTCCTAACCATTTTATCACTAATTGCTTTAACTAATTACTGTATTTTTTTATTACTTCTTTCGCTGCAACTTCTCCACTGATAATACTCGGCGGAACTCCAGGTCCCGGAACAGTAAGCTGCCCTGTATAAAAAAGGTTTCTAATTTTTTTGCTCTTGAATGAAGGTTTAAAAATCGCAGTTTGCATTAAAGTGTTCGCAAGCCCATAAGCATTTCCTTTGAAAGAATTGTATTCGTAGACAAAATCTGTCGGGCCAAAAGATTTTTTATAAACAATCGCATCTGAAATTGTTTGACCGGTATGCCTTTCCATTCTATTTACAATTCCTGAAAAACATTTTTCACGTATTGCTTCAGTATCATTATCTGTGCTTGCTGCAAGTGGCACCAGAAAAAATAAATTTTCACATCCTTCTGGTGCGACGCTGTTATCAGTAACTGAAGTGGCGCTTACATAGAATAAAGGATTTTCGGGCCAGTTTTTTGTTTTATAAATCTCAGTCGAATGTTTTTGAAAATCTGCGTCAAAAAAAAGTGAGTGATGCCTGATGTTCTCTAATCTTTTATTCAAGCCAATATAATATATTAAACACGATGGAGCCATTAATCTGTTATCCCAATATTTTTCAGAATAAGTTCGATATTCGGCAGGCAATAATTTTGTTTCGATAAAATGATAATCTGCATTTCCAATGATGATATCCGCATCGTGCTCACCTGATGAAGTAATTACTTTTTTTGCGATACCATTTTCAACAATTATTTTTTCTACATTTTCATTGAAATGAAATGTTGCTCCAAGTTCGACAGCCAGTTTGTGCATCGCATTCACAACACTAAACATTCCGCCTTCCGGATACCATGTGCCTCCGATGATATCAGCATAATTCATCAGGCTATATAATGCCGGTGTATTCTCCGGCAACGCGCCTAAAAATAAAATCGGGAATTCTAAAAGCTGCTGGATTTTAGGGTCAGAAAAATATTTCGAGATGTGCCTTTTTATAGACGTGAAAACATCTAACCGAAAAATTCCTTTGGCAATATCCCAATCAAAAAATTCACTAACAGATTGACCCGGCTTGAAAACTAATTTTTGTATTCCTGTTTTGTATTTATAAGCGGCTTCTTCAATGAATGTATCAAGCTTTGAGCTAGCGCCTTTTTCAAAACTCTCAAATAGATTCTTTATTTCATTAAAATCAGAAGGGATATCTGTAACACCATCTTTCCAATAGACTTTATAAGACGGGCTAATTCTTTGAAGCTTGTAATAATCAGAAACTTTTTTTCCAAATTGATGGAAGAAACGCTCGAAGACATCGGGCATCCAATACCAGCTTGGCCCCATGTCAAAAGTGAAACCATTTTCTTTAAGTTGCCGTGCTCTGCCTCCTGGCGTATTGTGCTTTTCAATTACTGTGACATCTAAACCATTATTCGCAAGGAAACAGGCAGCGGAAAGACCTGCAAAACCGCTGCCGATGATGACAACTTTTTTTGTCAAATGAAATGGTTAAAGCTTTTCAATTTGCGCCTTTAATAATTTTCTGGCAAAGTGTATCCTACTTTTTATAGTGCCTAATGGCTCATTCAGCATGTCTGCAATTTCATGGTATTTAAATCCATCAAAATAAAGCAGGAATGGGTTCCTGAATATTTCAGGAAGATTATGAACCGCTTCCTGAATATCTTTTATCCTCAGATTGCTTTCTGCTGTATTGGCGACCGCAGTTTGGCTAAGGTTCAACAAAAACTCATTAGGTGTTGAGTCAAAAATCGTGTTCTGCTTCGCCCTTCTTCTGTAGTTATTAATGAACACATTGCGCATGATAGTGTATAACCATGCTTTAATGTTGGTTCCTACATTGTATTTGTCTTTATTAGCAAGTGCACGATATAAAGTCTCCTGAAAAAGGTCTTTTGCCGCTTCGGAATCCCTTGTTAAAGTGATGGCGAATGGCTTAAGAAATTCTGCATTGTTTACCAAAAGTTGGTTGAATTCTAGAGTTGACATACAAAGCGTTTAACAATATCCATTCCAAATTTAAACAAAAATTGAACTCACAAATTCACTGAATCTCAAAAAAGCTGTCCTAAATATAAAATCGAACATTATCAATGAATTGAGCTTTAGATACTATTAGATACGATAAAGTTTAACTGAAAGTTTACAGGGTACTGACAAATTCCATCACTTCTGGCAGCGACCTTTTGACATGAACGAAGTTTGGGCTATTAGTTTTCAGCTTATGGCAAAGCTTTCCTGACACAATCAGCTTTATATCCGGAATTTGAGCATGAAGCGTTAAAAAATATTTCTCCAGCTTAAAATCGCAGGTAGTATGCGTGTACAAATAATCCGGCGGCTTAATATTACAAACATTCTTGAGGTCTTTCACAGGAACATCTGCACCCATGTATAGAATTTTTGCTCCATGTTTTTTAAGAAGATAAGCAACATAAAGTAAACCAAGCTCATGAAATTCGCCTTCTGGCAAGAAGAGCAGCACTGTTTTGTCACGTGAAATGTGAGGTGCAACGCCTTCTATGCCTACAATCAGTTTCTGACGGATAATATTTGAGATAAGATGCTCTTCGCCGGGACTTATATGATTGGTCATCCACAAAATGCCGATACGGTTAAGAAAAGGAAATATAATATGAAGTATCGCTTTATCAATCCCTCTGGAAATAATATAGCTGTCGAGAATGTTCTCAAATTTTTCCATGTCAATACTGACTGTGCATTGAATCAGTTCATTTACCAGCCTATCTTGTTGAGCTTCCGCAGTAGAAAGTGAAAAGATGCTTTTTTTGACATCTTCTTCATTCATTTTATCGATGTGCGAAATCTTAAAGCCATATTTAGCCAGAAGAGCAATATTCAATATCTTTTTTAGCTCATGGCTGGTATAGTAACGGATATTTGTACCTGTTCTCTGTGGCTTCAGGAAAGAATAACGTTGCTCCCAAATACGAATGGTGTGCGCTTTGATGCCCGTTAGATTTTCAAGGTCTTTAATAGTAAATGCATCCATGCTTGTACTACAAAAAGAAAATAATTTTGTTTAAGAAATGATATACAAATCTTAAACTAAATTTTAAAAAACCCAAAAATTAGGGAAAATCTAGCGAGAAGGTAAAACGAAAGGGCTTATAGCTGGGCATTGAGGATGTCGCCGGAGTCAATCAGCTTTTTGATGATGCCAATATAAGATGAAGATGCACCTATAAGTTCAAGGTGGCGGCTATTGTGAAGGTCTGTGCCGATCAGATTATAATATCTCTGTTTGATCAAATAATGTGCAAGCTCTACAGGCGCTTTGCCATAAAACCCGCTCAGAGAAAGTATGTTAAGCTGGAAAAGGCAACCAGTGTCTTTCATTTCTTCATACCAGTGCTTTTGAGCTCCTAAATAAAGATATCTTTCCGGGTGCGCTATGACAGGCTGATAGCCTTTAATCTGAAGCTTGAACAAAATTGATTTTAATTCAATTGGCTGCTGGACAAAAGAAAATTCAACAAGAACAAGATTGTCCTTAAATGTGAGCAAAGGCGAATCAGTGTCAACTAATTTTTCGAAATAATCATCCAAAAAATATTCAGCTGCAACCTCAAGTTCAACGCCTAAATTATTTTTCTTTAATTCCTCTTTCAACTTTTCATATCCCGGTTTAATAATTTCGGGTGTGTTCTTATACATATCCCACATAATATGGGGAGTCGTAATAAGCTTTTTATAACCTAAATCGTGCAAGCCTTTTATGAGTTGAAGAGAAGTTTCGACATCTGGGGAACCATCGTCAATAGCAGGAATAAGATGTGAATGCATATCACATTTCAGCTCACTAAAATCTGATCTACCGTTGTTATTCTTTTTTTGAAAAATAGACAGCATATTCATGTAGTTAGGAGAGGTTCACGAATATAGTTTTTACTTGCTCATTTTCACAAAATCGCTATAGGCTTTTGCAATGCCTTCTTCAAGCCCGATTTTAGCTTTCCAGCCCATACCATGCAACCTGGTCACATCTAAGAGCTTTCTTGGTGTGCCATCTGGTTTGGTAAGGTCATGTTTTAATTCACCGGAATAACCTACGATTTTCTGCACAAGATTTGCCAGATTTTTAATCTCGATATCTTCACCGGTACCAATATTGATAAAGCCTGGCTCATTATAATTCTGCATAAGAAAAAAACATGCGTCAGCCAGATCATCAGCATGCAAAAACTCTCGCCTTGGCAAGCCGGTTCCCCAAATTGTTACACTTGGCTCATTGTTCATTTTTGCTTCATGAAATTTTCTGATCAATGCAGGAAGCACATGTGAGTTATGCAGGTCATAATTATCGTTAGGGCCATATAAGTTAGTTGGCATTACTGATATGTAGTTACAACCATATTGCGCACGATATGCGTCGCACATTTTAATACCAGTAATTTTTGCGATGGCATAAGGTTCATTGGTCTTTTCAAGTTCGCCTGTTAAGAAATATTCTTCTTTCAACGGTTGGGGCGCAAGCCTTGGATAGATACAAGATGACCCAAGAAAAAGCAGTTTCCTGACATCATTTTTATAAGAAGCATTAATCACATTATTTTGTATCATCAGGTTATCATACAAAAACTCTCCGCGATAGGTATCATTGGCAAGTATGCCACCAACTTTTGCGGCTGCCAAAAAAACATAATCAGGTTTCTCACTTTCAAAAAAATCATTCACCTTTTGCTGATTGCGCAAATCCAGTTCTGCTGACGACTTCAGTAAAAGATTATTAAAGTTCTGGCTTTGAAGCTTTCTTACAATAGCCGAACCAACCATACCCCGATGACCTGCCACATATACTTTATCTTTATTGTTCATCCGTGTTTCTCTATTTTTTATTCGTATTGGTTCTTTATATAAAAACCTGATGCCTGAAGCAATTTTTCTTTTTTGAAAATATTCACATCGGCATCAACCATTTCTTTAACCAGCATCTTCAAATCATATTTAGGTTTCCATCCTAATTTTGTATTTGCTTTGCTTGCATCACCAATTAATAAATCAACCTCAGTCGGACGGTAATATTTTTTGTCAACCACTACTACTTCTTTTCCAATTTCCAATTCAAATTCAGGGTTATTGCATTTTTTTATTACCCCTATTTCATTTTCATGGCTTCCTTTAAATTCTATCTCAATGCCAACTTCTCCAAAAGCCATTCTCACAAAATCGCGGACTGGTGTCGTTACTCCAGTTGCAATCACATAATCTTCTGGCTCGGGTTGTTGCAAAATCAACCACATGGCTTCTACATAATCCTTTGCATGCCCCCAATCACGTTTGGCATCCAGATTACCCAAAAATATTCTATCCTGCAGCCCTAATGCGATTTTGGCAACAGCTCTTGTAATTTTTCTCGTCACAAAAGTCTCACCACGCAATGGCGATTCATGATTGAAAAGAATTCCGTTTGTTGCATACATGTCATAAGCCTCCCGGTAATTTACAGTTATCCAATAGGCATATAATTTAGCAACTGCATAAGGTGAGCGTGGATAAAAGGGCGTTTTCTCGCTTTGCGGAACTGCCTGAACAAGGCCATATAACTCAGAAGTTGAAGCCTGATATATTCTTGTTTTTTTTGTTAAGCCTAATAATCTAACGGCTTCGAGTATCCGTAAAGTTCCAATGCCATCAGCATTAGCTGTGTATTCCGGGGTTTCAAAGCTCACATGCACATGGCTCATCGCAGCAAGATTATAAATCTCATCAGGCTGAATTTCCTGAATGAGTCGTATCAGATTCGTAGAGTCGGTTAAATCGCCATAATGCAATCGAAAATGAACATTTGATTCATGCGGATCCTGATATAAGTGGTCAATCCTTTCAGTATTGAATAAAGAAGCTCTTCTTTTAATACCATGAACTTCATATCCTTTTTGCAACAAAAGTTCGCTTAAATAAGCTCCGTCCTGACCGGTAACTCCTGTGATCAGTGCAACTTTTTTTGTCATAGAATTATCTGATTAAAAATTGAGAAATCTTTCTGATAGGTTTAGCATATAGCGTAAAAAAATGAGGCTCCAGGCCATTCAATTTCCATGCAAGCCTGTCTTCCTTATTAGCAGTGATGCGGTTTTTAAACGATGCATTGCTCATCCCACCTGCGCGCATTTTAACAATCACATGCGGGATATAATGTGTAGGGATTTCGTGTTTGATAAGTATACGTAGCATCATTTCGTAATCAGCCGCTGAACGTAAAGAAATATTAAATAAACCAACCTTCTCATAAACTTCTCTTCTTACAAAAAAAGTCGGGTGAGGCGGCATCCATCCGTAATAAAAATTTCTCTTGCTGAAATTCCCTGCCTTCCAGGTACGGACTACTTTATTTAAATTATTGCTTTGAACATATTGCAGGTCTGCATACGTTGTTTTTGTACCAGAATCTGAAAATGCTTTTGTTATTGTTGAAATTACCTCAGAAGAAGTGTAGATATCATCTGAGTTCAGTATTCCAATCACATCACCTGTCGCTGCAGAAATCCCTTTATTCATCGCATCGTAAATTCCTTTATCTTTTTCAGATATAACTTTTGATACGTGATCGAATTCATTCACAATGTTCAAAGTTTCGTCAGCAGATTTTCCATCAACAATGATATGCTCGATTTCTGAGTAATCTTGTTGCCGGATACAGTTTAGTGTATCCTTCACTGTTAGTGCGCTATTGTAAGTGGCTGTAATAATAGAAACTTTCATAAGCTTTGCCACAATTATTGAATAATTCTTTCCTTGACAAAAACAGCAGGGTTTCCCTGATAGATTTTATAGGGTTCTAAATTTTTAGTAGCTACAGACCCGGCAGCTAAAACAGCATGTGAGCCACAGGTTATACCCGGACAAACAAGTGATTGCGCACCAATCCATGCGCCATCTTCAATCGTAATTTTTTTTGTGATAAGATCAAATGTTGATTTTGAATAATCATGATTGCCGGTCAGCAGCATCGCGCCCTGAGAAATGCAAACATTTTTTCCGATTTCCACATCATCCAGATTATCGATCCACACACGTTCGCCGATCCAGCAATGGTCTCCTATTTTAAGTTTCCAGGGGAATTTAATGTTCACAGAAGGCTTAATGACAACACCGGTGCCTATTCGAGCACCAAAACACTTAAGAAGGAAAACTTTGAGTGATGAAAAAATATTCAGGGGGTTCTTGAAAAAAAAAACATTTGTCAGGTACCATAATATCTGACTGAGCTTTGAAGCACCGATATTTATAGTAGTTCGATAAGATGAGTTATCAACTTCTTTAAAGCTCATGAAAATAAATGTTTATACTTTTCAGGCAAATTCATCTTGGAAGAATACTCCTTTGCAAAATTAAAGGCATTTTCAGACCATTCATTATATTCTTGCTGTTGCATGCCTGCATAAAAATTAATCGCTTCATAAAACGCTGCTTCCTTCAATGGCATATCAAAACCAATTTTCTTTTTTTTCAAATCATTCCATGGCGTTTTATCGCTAATGAGAACGGGCTTGCCGGCCACAAATGCTTCGAAAATTGCATGACCAAAGTTTTCGCCAAGCGTTGGCAATATGAAAAAGTGATTTTTTTGCAATTCACCAATCACTTCATTGTTTGGGAGTGGCCCTTTTTGCATGATTGAAATATTCGAAGGCAAATCTTTTATTACAGAAAGGCATTTATCCCAATAATTTTCATCTTCAACATCTCCACCGATTGTGAGCGTAAGCTTAATATTTGTATCTAAACTTTTCAGGATATTTAATAAAAAAAGCAAATTTTTTTTTTGTGCAATCCGGGAAAGAAAAATGCATCTCAGTTCACCAGGTTTTTTTTCTATCCATTTCCATTCTGTCAATGCTGTTTTTGGGAAATTCGGTATGACTACAATGTTGTTTGCATTTGGGAAATATCTTATTATATCTTCTTTTTCCTGATCATCAGTTGCATGGAATGTTATTTTTTTTGGAAGGGATAACTTATTAAATATATTTAGAAAAAGTTTTTTTTTAAGAGGCTTGAATTGCAATGCACCTGATTGAAGCATGCCTCTCGGAGCTATGATCATTTTATAATTGCTCCTACCGAATAATTTTAATAATAATGGCAAAATTGTAAACCGATAAGAATACATGCTATTTAAATAAATAAAATCCGGTTTGATCAGAGCCAACATTTGTTTTATTCGGCTTAAACTAATTTTATTTTTATCGGAATAATAAATTTGAATGCTGCCGTTTTGAGATACCCATTCATCAGTGACAATTCCCTGATAAGGCTTTGTTTCGTTTAGGTCGTAAGCAGAAGTGACGATAAACACATCATAATCATTTTGCATAGCGATTGCAAAATTCCTGCTTGATTGAATGGGTCCACCGGCTTTGTATCCGGGTTCATACCAATCCGTGAACAACAGAATTTTTTTTTTTGTAATCATTTACTCACTATCAATATTATTTTTCTCGAGCCAATAACCAAGCACGACGAAGAGCCAGATTTCTATCCAGCGAATATTTTCATCTCCTTTCAGAAAACATTTCCAATAATTATTCAGCCGATCACCATCAATGAAAGAACGGGAAGAAATATTTTTGATTTGTTCATCACAAAAAGATTTTAGCTCACTCTTCATCCACATATCCCATGGAAATAAAAATCCTTTCTTCTTTCGGAAAACAATCTCATCGGGCAATAAAGGTTTAAGAGACTCCACCAATAAGCTCTTGGGATAAGCGGGTTTTTTTAAACTGTCCGGAACTGCTAAAACAAATTCTACCAGATCCTGATCAAAAAAAGGTTCACGCACTTCTAATGAAACTGCCATGCTCATCTGATCTGTATCTTTCAAAAGCGTTTGTTGTGTATATCCGATATAGTCTGCTGCAGATATCTGACTGAGCAAAGGCATTGCATGTAAATGTTCCTCTTTATTGATAAGTTCATTTTGAATAGCCGTAACAATAGTTGCATCATCACTTATCCTTGTGTATTCTTTTATCTGCGCAGGAGAAAGGATTTGCCTGAAAATCGGATACACATTTTCTATAGAACAGGAATCCAGATTGATCAATTGTTTTATTCTATTCTTTTTTCCATTAATTGCACCATTTAAAGCAATCTTTGCAAATGCATTCCTGATAGCATAAGGAATAGACCAAAGGCTCTTCTTTTGTTGCAGCTTGAGGTATTGTGAAAATATTGGATATCCTGCAAACAGCTCATCGCCACCAACACCAGAAAGTGCAACAGTGATGCCTTTTTGTTTGATTGCCTTGGACACTACATAGGTGTTGATGCCATCTCCAGACGGGGAGTCTAAAGCGTTTAAGCTGTTGTGCAATTCGTCAAGAAAAGTAGTTGGCTTCAATAAAATATTTTCGTGATTGGTATTGAATTTTTTTGCGACAATCTCTGCATATTCCGATTCATCAAATTCTTTTTCGTGAAATGATATGTTGAAAGTGTTTGGCCTTGCACTGCTTGCCGCAGCCATCAGCCCAACAACAGCGCTTGAATCAATGCCGCCGGATAAAAACGCTCCTACCGGAACATCGCTCACCAATCTTCTTTCAACAGATTGAAGCATTAATTCATTGATATGTTTCTGTGTTTTTTTGGTATCATTAAAATCAAAATCAGCTTTTGTGTTTGTCACATCCCAATAAACTTTCTCTTCAATTTTTCCTGCTTTTATCTTCATCCACACACCTGCTTTCAGTTGCCGAATGCCTTTAATAATAGAATGAGGGGCACTGATTGATTGATAACTGAAATAATCAATCAGCGCATTCTGGTCAACCGTTCTTTTCACCATGCCACTTGCCAAAATGGATCTCACTTCAGATGCAAACAAAATTTTTTCTTCATCGAAAAAATAATAAAGAGGCTTTACGCCCATTCTGTCTCTGCAAATAAAAAGTTCTTTCTCATGTTTATCCCAAATAGCAAAAGCAAACATTCCACGAAAATGCTTAATGGAATCTGCTCCCCATTTAAGATAAGCAGCTAATAAAACTTCTGAATCGCCCGATGTTCGGAATGCATAATCTCTGATTTTACTTTTAACTTCTGAATAGTTATACATTTCCCCATTAAAGACCATTACGTATCTGCCGGAATT
>DATGIX010000044.1:0-51661 GCA_035295505.1 Puia sp.
TAAAATTTCTTTTAACGAAAGAAAAACTATTGATGCCAAAATTAATAAGTTCATTGAAAACAAAAATATAAATGAAGAGACTATTGAAGAGGTTAAAAGAGAATTGATTGAAAAAACTGCATTTGATTCAGATTGTCTTTCTGACTATATGCTTAGAAGAAAAGCAATCATTGAGATATTTAAAAAATTTTTAGAAGCAGATCAAAATGGTAAATATAAATTAGAAGAAGACATTCATAATCTGGTTTTTCCTATGGGTCTTAGCAACGACAAAATGGATTATGAGTCTCACAATTTGTGGTTACTAGACGAGAGATTTGCTACCTATAACTTTATTGCTTCCGATGTTGCAATAACAGCCTATTCGCAAAAGAAAAGCAATAAAGAGGGTGATATTGTAATGATTGATAAACCACAAATGTTTGATAACCCTATCAGCTTTGGTTCAGAAATTGCTGGAAAAATCTCATCGATTGTTATTTTCGAATTTAAAAGACCAGGTGAAACCGCACATCAAAAGACTAAAAAAGATTATCGATGGGAGTTTTCGCTATTAGTTGAAAAATATTTCGATGATTTTCTTTATGCTGATAACAAAAAGAATTATAAGGGTAGACAAGTTATAATTGAAAAAGGGACTCCCAAATTTGGCTATGTTATCGTAGATGTAATTCCTCCTAAATTAAAAGATTATAATTTGACCAAAGGATATAAAGAGACGCCATTTGGAACGCTTTATAAAATAATGCCAGAACTAAATCAGCATATTGAAGTTCTTACATTTCAACAATTAATTGATGGAGTTGAAAAGAGACATGCACCATTCTTTGATAAATTGTTTAATTCATGAATCTAAAATGACTGTACGTGCAGATGGCATTAATATAATCTCACCTCAACACTCCCTCAACCCCCACCAACTGAATCGCGGGATTAAATTTCATCATTTCGTTTAGTAATGCAGTATGCCCCGAGCCGAAGATGACGACTATTTTTTTCTCGCTGCCATTGAGGTTTTTTAAGATGTTCTCATAGATAATCATATTTCTGCGCCACCATTCGCTGGTGAGGTAGGAGCCGATATGGTTGCCCGGTTTTCCCGCAGGCAATAATCTGAAATAAAAATCAACACCGGAAAAATTTGACTGCGCAGAGTTTTGCCAGATCAGCATTTCACTGACGGTAGATTTTTGTATATGCTCATTGAAAGCTGTTTGCACACTGTCAATCATTTTTTGCACGAATGATAATAAGGAAGTTTGTCCGGCTTCGTTGGCAGATTTCATCAAACTATCAAAAGGAAAATCTGCATCACGGTAATCGACACCATATAATGTCGGCAGATTCAAATCTTTTGCCAAACGATAACCGAGCTGCTGGATTTCATTAGCACCCAATGTAAATTTTCCGGCTTTGTACTGCATGATCTGTGAATCAATTTTTTGTTGATTTTCCGGTGCGGCTTCAATAAAAATTTTATCAGGAGCAAATGCTTTAAGCTTGTTCACTACTTCCATCACTTCTTTCTGTCGCTGCGCAGATAATATGTCCGCATTCTTAAATTTCGCAACATCCAGACCGGGATTATCAAAATGAAAAACACCAAGCAATAGAACTTTTATGGGTTGTTTGTCTTGTGAAAAAGCTGGTGCGAAGAATGATAATGCTATGAAGGCAAATAATATTTTTCTCATGTCAGTTGGTTTGTATGAAAAGGTAAGACGATTTCTAAATGAAGTTGGTTACAAGTTAATTTGTGCGTGGGATTCCTTCCTTCGCAGGAATGACGGAAACTCGCTAAGTAATCTTGAAATCTCACTTCCCAAATTCTGTTCGTGTAGCCATCAACGTTATGCAGAATCCCATCACGGCAATCAATCCTAATGAAACTTTCAGGCTGCTTGCCTGCGCTATGAAACCAATAAATGGCGGGCCAAATAAAAATCCTAAATAACCAATTGTTGAAACGGCTGCCAATGCAACTCCGGGCGAGAGCACTTTTGATCTTCCCGCTGCACTATACACCAACGGCACAACTGATGAAACGCCTGCGCCGACTAATAAAAACCCGATGATGGCTGTGATGAAATAAGGGAATATAATCGCGACCAATAATCCGATGGCTGTCAGCGCACCGCTTATCTGCAATATTTTTTTGATGCCCATTTTTGTGGCAAACCAGTCGCCGATAAATCTTCCTGTTGCCATGGTTGCCATGAATGCAGTGTAACCTGCTGCGACCAACTCCTGTCTTGGCTGGATTACTTTTTGAAAATAAACACCACTCCAGTCGAACATCGCACCTTCACAGATCATACTGCAAAATGCAATGATGCCCAGTGTGATTAATGATTTATCCGGCTTTGCAAAAATCGGTTGCTTCTCATCTTTGTTTGTGTCTGCAATTAATAAAAATCTGGAAGTGATCAATGTGATGAGCAGCCCGATGGAAGTGATGATTAAAAAATGCTGATAAGGAACCAAGTTCAAACTAATCATCAACGTTCCAATAGCTGCGCCCGAAAAACCTGCCAGGCTCCACAATCCATGATAAGATGCCATGATGGTCCTGCCATACAATGCTTCTGTTCCCACAGCTTGTGTGTTCATAGAAATGTTCAGCATGTTGCCGGCCATCCCGAAAAGAAAAAGTGCTGCGACTAACTGCCATGTCTGTTGCGCAAAACCAAGTAACGGTAATATACATGCGTAAAGAATTCCTGCGGTTACAACAATCGGTTTACTGCTGAATTTGGCGACGAGCCATCCTGCAATCGGAAGCGATGTTAAAAGACCTGCGGGCAATCCTAATAAAACGCCGCCCAGTGCCGCGTTGCTCAGATGCAATTTTTGCTGGATGTTCGGAATGCGTGATGCCCAGCTTGAAAAACATAATCCCGCCAAAAAGAAAAAAGAGCTCACTGCTATGCGGGCAATTCTTTTTTGAGAGGTTAGTATTTCAATGCCTGTTGTCAATGTAACAACAATTGAGAATGCAAAGTAAAGCCATTATTTCTTAGCCGCCTTTGCCAGATATCTTTCCTTAATAATATTTTCATGATGTGCAACATGGCCAGCTGCAATGAATCCTAATGCAAGCACGTTGATTTCATGATTGCTTGCAGTGCCTTTTGCAAGTAGCTGTTCATCATTAAAAGATTCAAACAATAGCTCAGTTGACTTTCTTAATGATTTGAATTCTTTTATCAGATCATCCCATTTGCGTTCAGTTCCGCGTGAGTTTACAGCCCAGCTGTTTTCATCAAAGGAGGCGAGGGGAGTAGCATCTTTGCGTGAGAAACGAAGCGCTCTATATGCAAACACGCGTTCTGCATCTATAATATGCTGCAGCAATTCTTTGATGGTCCATTTGCCATCGGCATATGCATAATTGATTTTCTTATTAGGAATTTTTTTGAGCAGCTTCTCAAAATTATCTGAATTCTTTTTCAGTGCTTTGATCACATCATTCTCTTTCGTTGCATTAATATATTTGTGATAAAATTCTGCGGCGATAGCATCGGTTTTGATTACCATAATTTTTTTGTAAATGTAAAAAAGAAAAGCCCTGCAATCGCAGGGCTTCTGAAAATTTAATATTCGTTATTCAATGATTAATCTTTTTTATTTTTCAAAGTAGATTTTGGAAGCTCTTTCGTTTTTGTTTCAGTGCTGATTGTTGAAGCTAATTTAATAGCTTCATAAGCATTGATAATGCCACCTGAAATGCTGATGTCTGAAAGATCTACCAATTCATCATCAGTGCCGGGTTTTTTTACTTTACCTGCTGGTGGTGTTGCAGATTTCACGATGCAATATTTCACTTCCTGTGGTGTAAGAGACGGATAATATTCCATGATCAATGCAGCAAGCCCTGTAACAATGGGAGATGCCATGCTGGTTCCTGCGAGGTTTCCATACCTGTCGCCACCTGGCAATGTTGAATAAATTTTCGTTCCCGGAGCAAAAACATCTACTTCATTTTTTCCATAGTTTGAAAATGAAGCAGTATAACTTTTGAATCCAGCTTCAGCCAATGGATCGCTGCTGGCACCAACGGTGATCCAGTTTGTTGCAGTTGCTTTTGTGTCTTTAAAAACCGGGTTTGGAAAATTTGCAACGCTGTCAAGATTTGCATTATCATTTCCAGCAGCTTCCACTAGTAAAACTCCTTTGCTCTGCGCATACTTCACTGCATCATCCACCCATTTTTTATTTGGTGAAAGATGTTTGCCAAAACTCATGTTCACCACCTTCGCTCCGTTGTCAACAGCATAGCGAATGGCTAATGCAATATCTTTATCATGTTCATCGCCATTTGGAATAGCGCGGATCATCATGATCTTCACATTGTCTGCAACTCCGTTCATTCCTTTTCCATTGTCTCTTTCTGCTCCGATGATTCCGCAAACATGCGTGCCATGCATTGGATCAGCAGCCATCACATCATTGTTGCCATAATATTTATCGTTGATATCATCTTCATTGTCTTTAACAATATCATGCCTGTATTCTTTAGGTGCTTTTTCTTTTACTTCAGCTTTCTTTTCATCACGATCAACGATCTCGGAAAAATCGCTCAGGTATTCTTTGTTGGTCATGTCCATGATCTTATCAGCTTTAAACATGTACAGCAAAATTGCTTTTGCTTTTTTTACATCAGCAGTCGTTACATCAAAAGCATCCAGATCATTGCCTGTGTATTCAATTTTGTTCATCGCTTTTTGCAAAATGCTATCGCTTCTGATGGCAGTTGCCAAAAAACGTTTTAATATCAGAAGGTCTGCGGCGCTTTCAGGAGCTTCGTCTCCAATCACTGTCTTTTTTGCTTTCACCCACATCTGATAGTTATCCAGATCATCACCTGTTAATGTTGCAGGATTGAAATCTTTTGCTTCAAATTTTTCTTTGAATTTATAATACACTCTAGCTTCTTCCTGTGAATCATCTTTCACATCAGTGCCATCTTTTCCACCAATGAAATTCCAACCGTGAATGTCATCTACGTAACCATTATGATCATCATCAATGCCATTTCCCGGAATTTCTTTTGGATTGGTCCACAGCACGCCTTTCAGATCTTCATGGAGTGTATCAACTCCTGAATCAATCACAGCAACGATCACTTGCTTGCTTTTTAAATTTTTTGCTCTGATGAATTGATAAGCTTTGTCAAGGCTGATGCCCTGAACGCCATCAGTTTCTTTGTCCATCAAATGCCAGCCTTTCGGTAGTTCTGTTTTTACTGAAGTTCCTTGTGCAAAATTATTTTGTGTAGCAAGCGAGAGAGAGAGAATTATCACAGGGCATAACAAACGGTTCAAGCAATTCATTCTTTCTGATTTTGTTTTAAATGATAACAATTTTATAAGCCATCATCTTGGGCAGATGGTTTATTTCACGAAAATAAAGCTCTAAAAATACTGATATTAGAACAAATTAAAAGCCGCTTTTTTTGCACAAACAGCTTATATTAATGTTAAAACTTTAATAGACTTGAAACGAATGGTTTATAATTATTGAGATGATAGTTTCAATTCAACTCTTCTGTTCGCTGCTCTTCCTTCTTCGGTTTTATTATCAGCAATCGGCTGATCCTGTCCATGCCCGATAGCTGTAATTCTATTTTCTGCAATGCCTTTAAAAATTAAATATTTTTTCACTGCATCCGCTCTTTTTTGCGAGAGCACAAGATTGCGTTCAGGTGTTCCGACTGTGTCTGTGTATCCTTCGATCAGGATATTTAATTCCTGATGTTTGTTTAAGATAGCAGCAAGGTCTTCAAGGCCTAAATAAGAACTGGTAGTTAATTTATCGCTTGCTGTTGCGAACAGGATATTGTGCGCAACATAATTCACTTTCTCTTTAATTTCTTTTTTGATTTCCGGACAACCATTATTTTCTTTCACGCCAGCAACAGTTGGGCATTTATCTTCTTCATCATTAATCCCATCGCCATCCGTATCAGGAATCGGGCAGCCATGATATTTTGCAAGGCCCGCAACAGTTTTGCATGAATCTTCTTCATCATTAACTCCATCGCCATCAGTGTCAGGGATCGGGCAGCCATGATATTTAATAATGCCGGCAATAGTCTTGCATGAATCATGTTCATCATCAATACCATCTTTATCAGTATCCGGAACAGGGCAACCATTGTATTTTGCAAGACCAGGTACATTAGGGCAAAGGTCTACATCATCACTCACGCCATCTTTGTCTGTGTCTTTAGGCTTCACTATTTTGACAGGCTTAGGTTTTGGCGGAGCAGATGATTGTGTTTTTGCAATCCATATTCCAAGCGATGCTCCAAATAATTGATGATGGAAAGTTCCATCATAATCAGCGGTATAAAAATTGCTAAGCCCACGGCTTCCATAAGCGCTCAGTATCACATTGCCGAATTCAAAACCTGCTCTTCCGTTAATACCGAAATCGAATGTTTTATATTTACTCACACCATTGCCTATCGGTAAATCATCTGTGCCGTTATTATAACTAAAAGTGCTGTCGTTTTTGACTGATAGTGACTGGTTGCTCATTTTAGAGCTATACATAAAAGCGAAATAAGGGCCTACGCTGATAAAGAAACTGCTTTTATGAGACGAGGAGAGAAATATTTTATAAGCAATATTCAACGGAATTTCAATGTATGCCAGATTCAATGAAGTGTTTTGGTAAACCGGATAAAGTGTGTTGGGCGTCATTGCCGAGGTGTCGAAATTCTTTGCATACTTTCTGCCTTTCATGCTGTAGTCAATGCCGGGCTGAAAATAAAAGCCTTTCTGTCCAATGGGGAAGTCGCCGATAAAACCAATCTGCACGCCGGTTTTAGATGAATAGTAAGGTTTCGTGGTCGTTTGCCAGTCTGCGAGGTTATTGCTTTCAAGAACATTGGCTGAATGAACGCCAACAAAAGCTCCTAATTTAACTTGCGCAAAAACCCCTGAAGTCAGGGAAGCGAGCAGGAACAGCAAGGGTAATTTTTTGTTCATAAGCACACTGGTATTTTTCATAGCTTGTGGCTATTCTATCCAGCAATAACGCTTAAAGAACAGTATTATTTTAGGAATTTCCAGTTTATAATTTCCAGTTTAGAGTTCTGCAACTCAAAATTCATAAGCAAAATCTGATCTACAGAAGTGAAGACTGGAAACTGCAAACCGGCAACTTGTGCAGTTTAGTTTTATAAGTCAAATTTTATCCCTTGCGCGAGTGGCAAATCGCTTGAATAATTGATGGTGTTTGTTTGCCTTCTCATATAAGCTTTCCACGCATCACTTCCGCTCTCACGTCCACCGCCGGTTTCTTTTTCACCACCAAATGCGCCGCCGATTTCTGCGCCCGAAGTACCGATGTTCACATTGGCAATGCCACAATCACTTCCTGCATGGGACAAGAATTTTTCTGCTTCGCGGATATTAAGTGTCATAATTGAAGAAGACAATCCTTGCGGCACACCGTTCTGTATTTCGATAGCTTCATCAATAGTTTTATATTTCAGCAAATAAAGAATGGGAGCAAAAGTCTCATGCTGCACAATCTTGTCATTGGGTTTTGCTTCTGCAATGCATGGTTTTACATAGCAGCCACTTTCATAACCATCGCCATTCAGCACGCCGGGTTCAACAATAAATTTGCCACCTTCTTTTTTACATTCTTCTGCTGATTGCAGATAAAGCTTCACGGCATCTTTATCAATCAAAGGGCCGACATGATTATTTTCGTTCAGCGGGTCGCCGATTTTTAATTGCTTATATGCAGAGACTAATTTGTCTTTCACATCATCATAAATTTTTTCGTGAATGATTAACCTGCGTGTTGTGGTGCAACGCTGGCCAGCAGTTCCTACCGCACCGAAAATAGCGCCACGCACTGCAATGTTCAGATCTGCATTCTCAGAAATGATAATGGCGTTATTACCTCCTAATTCAAGCAATGATCTTCCCAATCTCGCGCCAACTGCTGCGCCAACTGCTTTGCCCATTCTTGTTGAACCTGTTGCCGATACTAAGGGAATTCTTGTGTCGCCAGCCATCCATTCGCCAACATCTCTATGACCGACTGTTAATCCACTCACGCCTTCGGGAACATTATTTTTTGCAAAAACTTCTGAAATAATTTGCTGACATGCGATTGCGCACAATGGCGTTTTTTCCGATGGCTTCCAAATGCAGACATTGCCGCAAACCCACCCAATCATACTGTTCCAGCTCCAGACAGCAACAGGAAAATTAAATGCTGATATGATTGCAACAATTCCTAAAGGATGCCATTGTTCATACATACGATGAGACGGCCTTTCGCTATGCATGGTTAATCCATTCAATTGTCGTGAAAGCCCGACAGCGAGATCGCAGATGTCGATCATTTCCTGCACTTCGCCATAACCTTCCTGCAGGCTCTTGCCCATCTCATAAGAAACTAATTTTCCAAGTGGCTCTTTATTTTTTCTGAGCGCTTCGCCAATTTGCCTCACTACTTCACCGCGCTTTGGAGCAGGCCAAGTGCGCCATTCGGTAAATGCTTTTTGTGCCTGAGCGATCACTTTATCGTAGCCACCTTTATCAGTTGAAGAAACTGAAGCGATCACTTTTCCATCTACAGGTGAAGATGATTCGATAATGGCAGCGTTGGATTCAATCCATTTCGTTCCTGTGGAAGTGCCGCTGTTTTTGCTTTGTATTTTTAATTGCTTAAGAAATTCCATATAAAAAAATTGCTCGTGATTAATAAATCGCGAGCAATTTAGCAATTAACCATTAAAGAATGGAAATTGACCCTTAAACTTAAAACCTACTTATGAAAAAAGCATCCGTTGCTTTGTACGGTGAAAGTATTTTTAAGGTTGCTCAAAAAAAGTTAACGCAGCCGTTAATAGGTGAATAGATGAAATGTGCCGGAGAAATGAATAATTAAGAATTAATAATGAGGCTCAATTCGAGGAACTACAAACAACAAACTAAGAACCACAAACATACTTAGCCCATCTTCTTATCCATCACGGCAAAAAAACTGTCGCTGTAGCTTATCCCAATTGGGATTTCTTTATCACCAATTTTCACTTTGCTTTTGCTGATGTTTTCAATTTTGCTGATGGGAACAATATATGAACGATGAATGCGCAGGAATTCCTTCGACGGAAGTTTCAGCGCAATTGTCTTCAGCGTCATTAGTGTGAGAATTGATTTTTGAGGAAGATAAATTTTGATATAATCATCCAATCCTTCAATGTATAATATTTCTTTCAGGTTGATCTTGGCCATCTGGTAATCGCTCTTCACAAAAATATATCCTTCCTGCACTTCCTGATTTGTGATATAATCAACATATTCTTTTGCCTTGTAAACAGATTTCAAAAAGCGGTCGTATTCAATTGGCTTAAGTAAGTAATCGATAGCATCCACATTAAAACCTTCTACTGCATATTCGCTGAAAGCAGTTGTGAAAATCACTGCTGTGTTTTTTTTGTTCAGCATTTTAGAGAATTCGATCCCATTAATATCCGGCATTTGAATGTCAAGAAATAAAATATCGATGTTGGTTTCTTCCAGCATTTTCTTTGCTTCAAACGGATCAGTGAATACTCCCTTCAGATCCAGAAAATATATTTTGGCAATATGTTTTTTCAATAACTCCAATGCCAGTGGCTCATCGTCAATTGCAATACATGTAAGCATTATAAATGTAAATTTAAGTCAACACCGTAGGTTGTTTTTTCATCGTTCAGAGAAAGCTTGTATCTGTTGTGGTATAAAAGCTCGAGTCTTCTCTTGATATTGGTTATTCCGATGCCGGTGGTTTCGGCAGGCTTCAGCAAACTGCTTTGGTATTTGTTGTTCTTAACCTGAAATTCAAGTTCATTATCCTTAATGTTTAGATGAATGCAAATTGGCGAAGGCTCTCTTGTGCTCACGCCATACTTAAATGCATTCTCAACAAAAGGCAAAAATATCAGTGGAGAAACTTTTTTTCCAATAGGGTCTCCGGTAATACTGAAATCCACTTTTGATTTATTGGTGAGGCGCAGCTTCTGCATTTCGATATAATTCATGGTGAACTGGATTTCTTTTTCCAGCGGGACACAATCATTTTTTGCCTCTGTTAAAATATAGCGCATGATGCTTGACAGTTTCATCACTGCTTCTCCTGTTTTATCAGAACCTGCCTCAGCGAGTGAATAAATATTGTTGAGAGTGTTGAACAAAAAGTGCGGATTGATCTGCGATTTCAAAAAAGATAATTCTGTATTTAACTTTTCATTTTCTACCTGCCTTGTTTTCTGCTCGAACTGGAACCATTGAGAAACAACTTTGACACCTGTACTGATCACGAACACCAATAGAAAAATAGCGATTGTGCCGCCGGATAAAAGCGGAGCTGCAAGATTTGGAGACCTGCCTGATTGCCAGGGGATCGGCGGAAGGCTATGTGAGTCGCTCAGATAACGGTAGAGCCTTGGAAACGTCCCAAAAAATATCAGCAATGCTATGATCAGCAAAACATATACAGCAACTCTTTTTCTTTCAAGCAGTTTAGGGATGAGCAAAAAATAATTCAGGTAATAGAAGCTGACATACATAAAACTGGTGAGCAGAAAATAAAATGAGATGTATTGGTCAGGGATGAAAGGCCCGTCTTTCGGCCGAGGGAAAAAAACAAAAGGCAGCATCAGAAAGCAGAGCCATGCAGCCACATGCACGATTGCTTGTAAAATAATCTTATTGAATTTTATAGTCATTGCTATATTTAAAAATAAGCATTTTCTGATTTGAACAAAGCTATTATTCTTTTTTAAAGCTGATATATGAAAACAGTATTGCCAACCCGTTTATTCTATCTAAATAGATGAATACAGATTAATAATCGGTGAATATGAAAGAAATAAAAAAAACCACACTTGGTATGCGTGGTTTTTTATTTTAGTTGATTTTTGAATTGCTAAAAACTAAATGCAAGCTTGCCAAATAATTTCATTCCATTATAGCCCATTTGTACCGCATCAAAAGGACCTCCTGATTCACTATCATATGCCGATGAAAGCCTTGCATTCGGCACAACGGATTGGGTTGGGTGGACATTAAATAAATTATCCACTCCAGCGAATACAGTAAGACTCTTACAAATCTTGTAAGAAAAATAAATATCCGTTGTTACTTTCGGATGAAAAACAAAATTTTCAGGCACCGTTGTTGATCCATCGTCAGTTGCGACATAAGGATTATATCCGCCTGCCGCTCCGGAAATTTCGGGATCCCCTGGAAGGCCACTTCCATCTGCTACACCCGGTGCACCTGAATAACCAAAGCCCTGCGTCGTCAATTTGCCAAAATATGTGAAACGAGCGCCAATACCAAGTTTCTTTATTGTATAATCCAATGACAAGCTAACCTTTGCCTTTGGCGCAGATGCAAGAAGGAAAGCCTGCTCTCTCGTGCTGTAAAATTTTTGTTGGTCAAAGTATGAATTATTCAACGAGGCGGGCACATTGATTTGATCTATTTTCATGTGCTGGATATTGCCGGTCAGTAAAATCCTGAAAGATTGTTTGTTCCATTTTTTTGTATAATCTACAACTACATCAACACCTAGGTTTGTTGTGTTCACAGCGTTGGTAAAAAACTCAACATCGCTGATGTTCAATGAATTTAAGATAGGTGCCAATGCAGGTGTGGTGTTATCAAACTCTCCTGATAAAACAACTCTGTTTTTTATTTTTACCATGTAGCCATCTGTTGTGATAGTAAGGCCGTTCACTGGCTTCCATGCAAAACCAATACTTGCGTTCACTGATTTTTCTTGTTTCAAGTTCGGTATGCCAGCCACTTTGGCAATAGGTCCATAGTTCGGCGCAATTTTTACGTAGCTTATGCCTGCAACCCCAGCCGTTGTAAATGTGTTGCTAAAATTAATTTGCTGTAGCGAAGGTGCTCTAAATCCCGTGCTTGCTGAGCCGCGAAGATTGAAATTATCTGACACCTTGTAACGTGTGGCTAATTTATAAGTGCTCAAAAAGCCAAAATCATTATAGTTCTCTGCGCGAATAGCTACGTCAACAAGCCATGCTTTTGTGATATCTATTTCCGCATCTGCATAAGCGCCAAAATTCGATCGGTTAGCGTTCACTGCATCTCCAGGAACTGAACTGCCTGGAACAACAGCCGGTTCAAATCCAGGAAAGCCTTGTGCGCCGGAAACTTTGTAAGTTGTATCACCTCCGGAAACAAAATAAGAGCCATAATTTTTCCATGAAGCTTCTTCACCTGCATAGATTTTATATTGCTCATACCTATATTCCAAGCCGAAAGAAAGTGTAAGCCCTTTTGCAACTGATGCAAAGTGTTTGCTCAATCCTGCATTAAGTGTATTTTGAAGAAAAGAAAATCCTCCATCATCAAAGTGTGTTTGATTAGTTTGCTGGCCAACAGGAAAAGAAGCGTTGAAAGTCCTGTCACCATAATAATGAAAATTATTATATCCTATCGTATTGCTTATATCCCAATCCCAATTGCTGTGCGTGGTTCCTCGTATGCCTGCCGCAAGAGAAATGTCAGTGATATGAACATCTTCAATCGGATCATAAAATACCGAGCCATCACTAGTTGTATGCATAATTCCAGGAACATTAACTATATTTCCTTCTCCATCTGTTGGGAATTTTTCAGGATGGTCAGGATAGTTCCTTGAAAATGCATAAGCATTTGAATTCTTATAGTTGTACCCACCGAAAGAATAAAATGTTGCTTTTGTACCGGCAATGGGGATTTCTGAATTAAACATCGCGCCCCCTTCTGCTACTGATGCATCTCCAAATGCACGCCGCACTGCATAAAATGGCAAAGCATTTGGGTTAGTGGAAACATTTGTATCGGGTACTTCTCTAAAAGTCTTCCCTTGTGATAAAAAATTGCCACCAAAATTTATGAAACCGCCATTTTTTCCAATTGCCAAACCATAATTGAGACCTAATGAAACTGTATTGCCATCTATTTTGCTGCCTGTCTCAAATTGAGTAGGGTCAAAACTATTCAGGGAATTGTATTTATGATCATAATACCCACTCCATCCAGTATTAATCGTTAAATGGTTGATATCTTTTTTCAGGATGATATTAATGACTCCGGCGATAGCGTCTGATCCATACTGAGCCGAAGCTCCATCTCTCAAAATTTCAACACGATCAATCATGGCCTCTGGAATTGCATTTAAATCAGTGCCTGAATTACCGCGCCCTCTTGTTCCAAATAGAGCTACAAAAGCAGTTTGATGCCTGCGCTTTCCATTTATTAGCACTAAAGTTTGATCTGGTCCTAATCCTCTCAACGTCCCTAAATCTATTGCATCCGCGCCGTCTGCACCGCTTTGTTTATTATAGTTAAACGAAGGAGCAGCTACATTTAAAATAGAGCTTAGATCCATTTTTGCAGTTGGTAATCCAACCTGGTTTATCTTGATTACATCAACAGGAACGGGGGTTTCTGTTTTTGCGCGGCCAGCGCCACGGCTTCCTACAAAAACAATCTCCTGTAATTCCGTTGTAGCAAGCTCAAGAGATATTGACAAATCAGAGCTTCCATTAATACTTATATTCTGAGATTTATATCCTACATTGCTGATTTCCAAAATATCATTAGAGCCGGCTTGAATTTTAAATACGCCATCGCTGTTTGTTGTTGTTCCTTTTTTTGTGGCTTTTACCCTTACTGAAACTCCACTTATCGGTGCACCTGTTTTTGAATCGGTTATTTTACCGGAAATGACAGTTTGCGCTAAAATCACGTTTGAGCTTAGAAATAAGACTACCAGGAAGAGGATTCTTCTCATGATTATTAATTTTGGTTGTATGCGCAATTTAGTAATAAATGTTCTAAAAGATGTTAATGCACAAGAATCAATGCGGTTTTGCGTTTAAATAATGTATTAAACTTTAATCCTATGTAATTGTAAACTAAAAAATTATGAAATCCGGGGATTTTTATATTGTTTTGTAGTTCATTTCAGCTCACTGCTTGTACCTCCAATTATTTTTGAGCTGTACCTCTGAAGACCTTGAAAATAATCCTGTACAAAAATCTGCTGATTGTCGCCCCATTTTTCACCTAAACGTAGAGCATGGTATTTTTTTTACGTAAATACCTTTTATTGCTTTCTTTATTTTTTTTCTGCAAAATTCTTTTTGCAGGAGATAAAAGTTCTATGCCCCATCATATCTCCCGCTCAAAATTTTTAATGTTCATAGAAAATCCGGATACTGCTTCCCGCGCTATAAAGAAAAGCACAAAAATTTGTAGCTGTCAGATATTGGTTCTTCAGACAACGCATCGCCGCCAAAAGAATTTTGCATTGTTCGCAGAAAGGACAAACAAGAAAAGCTTTGCTTCAGATGTGTCTTTTGCTAACAGAGTAATTGAAAAAGAAAAAAGGCATCTACAATCTTTTTTTTATGACAAGCTCGAAGTGGTCGGAACTGTTTCGGATGCTATCGATTGCAAAAGCATGTTCAAAAGATTAAAAGATAAAAACAAGTCTTTGTTCCTTTACGATATTCTTGATGCAGATATCAGGAGATAGTTTGTTGTTCGTCGTTGCTTCTCCGCAAGATGCTTTTTAGGAAAATAATTTCATTCCATTTTAGCCTTATAATGTTTTTGAAATTAATAATGAATCTTGGAATCGCAGAAACTACAAACTTTAAACTACAAACCACAAACTAATACTGCTCTTGCTCATTCGGAAAATCCTTTGCTTTCACATCATGAATATAGTCTTTTACCGAATTGGTGATTTGTTCGTTGAGATTTAGGTACTGCCGCAGGAAGCGTGGCTTGAATTCTGTGTTGATGCCAAGCATGTCATGCATCACCAATACCTGCCCGTCGCAATATTTTCCGGCACCAATCCCAATGGTAGGTATCTGCAAGCTTTCCGAAACTTCTTTCGCAAGCAGAGCAGGAATTTTTTCAAGCACAATGCCAAAGCACCCGGCTTCTTCCAAAAGCTTGGCATCTTTTTTTAATTTCTCTGCTTCTGCTTCTTCTTTTGCTCTCACATTATAAGTGCCGAATTTATAAATGGATTGTGGCGTTAATCCCAAATGCCCCATCACCGGAACGCCGGCTGCAATGATTCTTTTCACAGATTCCAGCACTTCTTCACCACCTTCTAATTTTACTGCATGTGCTCCTGTTTCTTTCATGATGCGGAATGCAGACACCAATGCTTCTTTTGAATTGGATTGATAAGAACCGAATGGCATATCAACCACAACAAGGCAACGGTTCACTCCTCGAATAGCAGAAGCTGCATGATAAATCATTTGGTCCAATGTAATCGGTAATGTTGTTTCATGCCCTGCCATTACGTTTGATGCAGAATCGCCGACAAGAATAACATCAATTCCTGCTGCATCAAAAATTTTTGCAAATGAATAATCATAAGCCGTTATCATGGAAATTTTTTCTCCATGTTCCTTCATTCTTTGCAATGTATGCGTGGTGACTTTTTTTATTTCTTTGGTAACAGACATGGGTGTGTAGTTTAAAAGTGAGGGAGAGAATATGGCTCTGCGTTAGAATAAAACACACCCTGCCTCGGTTAGGGGATGCAATATAAGGAAAGTTTGCAGTTGGCAGTTTTCAATATGCAAGTTTTAGAGGTGACCCAAACTGCTAATTGCCAACTGCAAACTTTGCATCTTGCTCACGACTGCTTCCAGGTTTCTTTCATCACCTTAATAAACTGCTGCATTTCTTCCATGGTACCAACGCTCACTCGGCAACATTTTTCTCCAAAATAAGTATTCGAGCGCAGGTAAATATTTTTAGTGAGCATGAAGTCTGCAAAATTTCCTTCATAATTATTGCCAAGTGGGAACAAAATAAAATTAGTGACAGAAGGAATTGGATTCAGTTTCATTTCTTTTAATGATTTGACAGTATAATCTCTTGCAGCAGCATTTTTTTGTTTTGCCTGAAGACGATGTTCTTCATCCTGCAGGCTTGCTAATGCTGCCGTCAATGTAAGGTCGCTAATTGCTACCTGACTTTCGGTGAAATAAGTTTGTTCTAATTGTTTGATGCGCGAAGGATGACTAATAACATAACCAATGCGCAACCCTGCCATGCCATGAATTTTTGAAAATGTTCTTGTCACCATCACATTAGGGTTGCTTGCTGCCAATGGAATCATCGACTCATTATCAGGCGCATCCAGAAAATCGAGATAAGCTTCATCAATCAACACTGGGGCTTTCTTCGAAGCTTCTTCACAAAATTGTTTCATTGCTGCAGGCTTTAATAATGTTCCTGTCGGGTTGTTTGGGTTAACCAAATAAATCAATTGCGTATCATTATTAATTGCGCTGAGCATTCCTGAAAGATTGATTCCTCTGTCAGCTCCAACCGGAACTAAGTTCAGATTATAGCCAAGTTTTTTTGCTGTTGCGGGCAGAATAAAAAATGTTGGGTCTGCTGCAACAACATTCGCTCCTGTTTTATAAAAATACCTTGGCACTAAATCCAGCACCATTCCTGAACCTGCAGTGAGCAAAATATTTTCTTCATTCACGCCATAATATTTTGCGATGGTCTGCTGGCAGTTTTTCAGGCTATCAATATTGAATGAATACCTGTTTGCATAAGGAATCATTTCAATGATTGCCTGTTTTGATTTTGGTGAAATGCCATAGGGATTTTCATTCGAGCTTAAATTGATTAATCCTTTCTGGCTGTCGAATTTTTTTTGTGGCAAGCCTTCAACATCATTAGCAAAAGAGCGCAATGATAATCCAAGCCCTAATGTGGCAAAGGAAGTTTGTTTGAACCAGTCGCGGCGTTTGATAGTAGAAGACATAGCAGTTGAATTTGAGTGAATGAATAGAGGACGTTGAAAAGCTACGAAAAAAATCGAAAGAATCATGAATAACTTTTCCAAAGCTTGAAATCACTGATAAATTTTCTCTCGCTGTAATAGCTTCGGAAAAGTTAAAAGAAAATCTATTTTGAAAAACATTTTTCAAATTCTGAAACTGAAGCTCAAAAGAATTCCAAATGTACAAGAGTGCGACGCAAGGATGTTCAATAGCAATGCTTAGCTCAGTAAAAAAATAAAAAATTAAGACAAAAGAAATTTTCTATTAAAAGGACTGGAAACTGCCAACTGAAAACTCGTTACTTCACTTCATTATACAAATGCTGAATCAATCCATCTGCTAATCCAATTTTTGGTACGAAGATTTCAAGCGCATTTGCCCAGCGCATCACGTTGATGTAAATTAATAATGCAGGAACAATCACATCGGCGCGGTCTTCGCGCATTTTGTAAGTCTTGATTCTGTCTTCGAGAGAAAAACTGCTGAACTCTTTGTAATAGTCTTTGAGCAGTTCGAGCGGAAGCGGTTTGCCATCTTTCTTTTTCGACATGGAAAAAATCTTGTTGATATTTCCCCCGGAACCGATGGCAACCATATTGTCCGTATAGGCTTTTGTTTTTTCCTTGATGAAATCCTTCATCTCATCCCACTGTTTATCCGTGACCTGATTTTTTAATAAGCGAATGGTGCCGATATTGAAAGATTCTTTAAAGATGAGTTTTGTCTGCGCAAAAAAAGTAAGCTCCGTGCTCCCGCCGCCCACATCTATATAAAGATATGCATGGTCTTTGTCCATATTTTCTGCAATATGGTTTTCATAAATCAAAGAAGCTTCGTCGCCACCACTGATAATTTCTATTTTGATACCGGTTTCATTTTTCACCTGGCTTATAATCGATGCAGAATTGCTGGCATCTCTCATGGCTGAAGTTGCTGCGGCTCTCAGATAATCTACTCCATATGCGTCAATCAAATGTTTGTAAGCTTTAATGGTGCTCACAATCATCGCTGTCTTTTCTTGGGAGATTTCTTTTTTCTCGAACACATCGAAACCGAGGCGCAGCGGCACTCTCACCAGATTGAGCTTGTTGAATTCCGGCTTGCCGTTTTCTGTGGTAACTTCTGAAATAAGCAACCTTGCTGCGTTGCTTCCAATATCAATTGCTGCAAGTCTCATTTATTGGGTTTGGTTTATAAAGCAGCAACAGTTTTTTCTGTTGTGTCAGTTAGTTGTGCTGTCAGTGTTTCGTTGTGCTTTGTCGTTTTTTGATAGAGATAATTATAAATCTCAATCTGCGAACGCACTTTCTTTTCTTTCTTATCGCGTTTATAAGTGTTGCTCAGTTCATTGTCGAGCCATCTTGCTTTCACATTGTCTGAAAGCTGAATGTTAAGAATATCTTTCAGCTCTTTTTTAATTTCTTCTTCCAGAACCGGGCAAGTCACTTCAACACGATGGTCCAGATTGCGCACCATCCAATCCGCCGAAGATATATATGTTTTTTCTTTTCCGCCATTATGAAATATGAACACACGTGCATGTTCCAGATATTCATCAATAATACTGATGGCAGTTACCTGAATTTTGAATTTTTTATTTTCGGTGTACATGCAGAAAATGCCGCGAACAATCATTTTTATTTCAACACCTGCACGAGCTGCATCATATAATTTATCAATCAATTCTTCATCAACAACTGAGTTCATTTTTAACGTGATGGCTGCAGGCTTTTTTTCTTTCGCATTTTTGATTTCTTTATTAATCATCTTTACGAGTTCTCTGCGCAGATAAATAGGGCAGGGGATAAGTGTTTTGCATGATTTCAAAACTGCGTCTTTTCTTTTTTCTATGAAATTGAAAAGGCGGTTCACATCAGCCATAATATTTCTGTCTGATGTAAGCAGGCAGTGGTCGCCGTAAATGGTAGCTGTTTTTTCATTCAAATTTCCGGTGCTCACAAAACCATAATGAATAGTGTGATTGTTCATGCGTTTTTTTATCATGCACATTTTTGCATGCACTTTCATATTCGGGATTCCAATCAAAACTTTCACGCCTTCATCTTCCAGTCTTTCTTTCCATTCAAGGTTCATTTCTTCCTCAAACCTTGCACGCAGTTCAAGCATCACTGTAACCTGCTTCCCATTCCGCACAGCATTAATGAGCGAATTAATAATTTTTGAGTTGGAAGCAAGACGATATGCAGTAATTTTTATTGCAGTCACATTCGGGTCGATAGCTGCTTCGCGGAGCATATCAATTACAGGACCGAAAGAATGATATGGAAAATGAAGCATCACATCTTTTTCCAGAACAACATCAGTCACTCTCGGAGTTTTTATTAATAATGGATGAGTGAATGGTTTTTTACGCTGACCTTTTTTGGTGAACACATCAGGAAAATCCATGAAGTGGCGGAAGTTGTGGATGCGGCCGCCGGGAATGAGATTACTTTTTTTCAGGTTCTGTCTTTTGATGAGATATTCGAGCAAGCCACTGTCCATGTCTTTGTCGTACACAAATCTTACCGGTTTTCCTTTACGGCGATTACGGACCCCTTTCTCAATTTTTTGGATAAGCGTTGTCGACACATCATTATCCAAATCAATTTCTGCATCACGTGTCATTTTAAAAACCCATGATTCATATTTGTCATAGCCGAAGTATGAAAAAATATTTCTGAGATTGTACCTCACGATATCTTCCAATAAAATGATGTGATGTTCATCAGCATTTGGCGAAGGCAGGATCACGAATCTTCCAAACACCCGGCTCGGCACTTCGATCAATGCATATTTTTTCTTCATGCTTCCGTCTTTACGGGAAAGCACGACGCCGAGATAAATGGATTTATCACGGATGTAAGGAAACTGAGGAATGCTTTCAATCATCAACGGAATAATATTCGAACGAACTTCTTCTTCGAAATGGGTCTGCACAAATTTCTGCTGGTCTTTATTCAACTGTTTTTCAGTGACCAGATAAATTTTTTCTTTCTCCAACTCTTTAATAATGTCATTCCAGATATAATCGAACACGCCTTGCTGTTCCAGAACAATCGACTGTATCTCATTCAAAATTTTTTCCGGCGATTGCTCAAGGTGCATATTGATTTTTGTCTTGCCCGCCAGCTCAATCATGCGATTAAGTGTTGCCACGCGAACACGGAAAAATTCATCCAGGTTATTTGAAAAAATGCCAAGGAATTTAATGCGCTCTCTTAACGGAACAGAAGTGTCTGCCGCTTCCTGTAGCACACGACCATTAAAAGAAAGCCAGCTAATGTCACGGACAATGGTTTTTCTTTTCATTTCTGCTTTTGCCATTTGTACTACTTTTTCGCAAAGTAGAGTAGTGAAAGGACGCAGTAAATTAAATAATTATTAAGTCTTAAACTATGATTTAACTGATTAAATGAAGGCTATGATTCTTTAAATCACGTGTTTCTTCGGAAATCTAATTTTAGTTCATAGTCAATCAAAAAATCAAACAAATCATAGTTTAACTTTACAGTCATGAACAAAGAGTATAAAAGAGTAAGCTGCGATTTTTATGATGAGCTGGAAGCAATGGCAATCCATCATAAAGATTGCGACATTGTCTTTTGGGATGAAAATGACGCAAAATCCATCATTCATGACCGGATTAAGAACCTTTATGCAAGCGATGGGAATGAATATCTGGAAACCGGAAAAGGCTTAATAATCAGGCTGGATAAGATTATTGAAGTGGATGGTAAACTGCCTTTTAACCAATGTTAGCCAGATTGTGGGGAAATAAGCCCAAAAAACTTTTAATTCTTTTTGATAATTAAATAGATTTTGCGACCTTTGCCGTCCTAAATTTTAGCAGTCATGGCGAGAGTATGTCAGATAACAGGGAAAATTCCGGTGAGCGGCAACAGCGTTTCTCACTCAAACATCAAGACAAAACGCAGGTTCCTGCCCAATTTGCAGACAAAACGTTTTTTCCTTGCTGAAGAAGACAAGTGGGTTACACTGAAAGTTTCTTCAGAAGGCTTGCGCACTATCAATAAAAATGGTTTGTACAATACCGTTAAGAAATTAAGAGCAGAAGGAGTTAAAATATAATTATCATTAGCATATTAGCTAATCATCAAATTATCAAATTAGAAAAATGGCAAAGAAAGGAAACAGAGTGCAGGTGATTTTAGAATGCACCGAACATAAAACAAGCGGCAAACCTGGAACAAGCCGTTACATCAGCACCAAGAATAAAAAGAACACGCCTGAGCGTTTGGAGCTGAAAAAATACAATCCGATTTTGAAGAAAATGACGGTTCACAAAGAAATTAAGTAATTATAAATAATTAGTAGTTATGGCAAAAGCAGCAAAAACCGCGATTAAAAGTAAAGATGCCAAAGCAGCCGCTGAAGCAAAAAACTGGACGAAAGTAATACGTGCAGTGCGCAGCCAGAAAACAGGCGCATACACTTTCAAAGAAGCTATCGTTCACAAGGAAAAAATAAAAGATTTCCTGGCTGGAAAATAATTATGGGTTAGTTCATGATACCAAAGCTGTCTCAAAAGGGCAGCTTTTGTTATTTTGCATAGTTCAATAGCTACTAAAGCACAGAGACACAGAAATTTTTTCGGTGCTTCAGTGCTTCTGTGGCAAATTTTCAATTCAATAATTATGGGATTATTTGATAAACTTTTTGGAAAGAAAGAAAAGCAAAGCCTTGACGAAGGATTGCAAAAAACCAAAGAAGGTTTTCTGTCGAAGATAACAAAAGCAATCGCCGGCAAAAGCACTGTTGATACCGAAGTGCTCGACAATCTTGAAGATGCTCTGGTGAGTGCTGATGTTGGTATAGATACAACTGTTGAAATTATTAACCGAATTGAAAAGCGTGTTGCAAAAGATAAATATGTAGGAACAAGCGAGCTCAACAAAATTTTGCAACAGGAAATGGAATCAATTCTCGTTGATTCGTCTGAACAATCTTACCGTGATTTTGAAACACCAAGCGGAAGAAAGCCTTATGTGATTTTGGTTGTCGGCGTAAACGGTGTTGGGAAAACAACTACCATCGGAAAGCTTTCTTACAATTTTAAAAAAGCAGGCAAATCTGTTTTGCTCGGAGCGGCAGATACATTTCGCGCAGCAGCAGTTGACCAACTCACCATCTGGAGCGAGCGTGTTGGCGTTCCAATCGTAAAACAAGGAATGGGCGCAGACCCGGGAGCTGTTGCATTCGACACCGTTCAAAGTGGTGTTGCAAAAAATGCAGATGTGGTGATTATTGACACTGCCGGTCGCCTTCATAACAAAATTCATTTGATGGATGAGCTGGGAAAAATAAATCGTGTAATCAAAAAAGTAATTCCTGATGCGCCGCATGAAGTGTTATTAGTGCTCGATGGTTCGACAGGACAAAATGCAGTGGAGCAGGCAAAGCAATTTATCGCAACAACAGATGTGAGCGCCATTGCCATTACCAAATTAGATGGCACAGCAAAAGGCGGTGTAGTGCTTGCGATTGCGAATCAATTTAAAATTCCTGTGAAGTTTATTGGTGTGGGAGAGAAGATGGAAGACTTGCTGGTTTTTGATAAGCATGAGTTTGTGGATAGTTTGTTTAATCTGGAGAAGAAAGTCTGAACCTGGATTTATCTGATTTAAATGATTTTTCTGATTAGATGAAATAAAATAATTCAAATTTATGCTTGATATTCTCTGCGCCTTAGCGCCTCTGCGGTTAAAAAAATAAACAGAGAGTTTTTATAATTTAAATGAATGTCTGATTTTTAAAGGGTAATCATATCAATCCCAAAAATCACACAAATCCAGGTTCAGACAATGGAGAAAAAGAAAATTGATATTGTGAACGAGATTCTTGAAGAATGTATTCTCGCTTATCCATTATCATCTTTTATTATCAGTCTCTACAAACAATATCTTGAACGCGGAAGCCTCAGCAAAAAGCAATTGCAGGGATTATATGGCAAGTCTTCGAAAATAGAAAATCTTGCTCCGGGAAAGCTTGCCGGATTGGAAGCCATCATAAAAAAAATGCCGACAAGATATAAATCTGAAAAGCCCGAGAACAAACCATTATATGAAAAAGATGAAAGTACAGGCACAATAATTTCAGAAATACTTTCTAAATTCCCGCAGCATAAACGTGTGCTTTTCCTCAAAGCAAAATATGAAAACAACGAGCCGCTTTCTCCAGCGGATGTTTTAGATTTAAAAAAAATAAGGCAGTTAATCAATAAGTAAATCTTTGTTTCTATTGAATTTTGCGGAGCGAACTAAAGCTTAATAGTAGCACTTAGTTGAACGGAGCGTCGCAACGATGTATAACCGGAGTTCAAAAGCTCGCCTCCAAAACTTTCTTGCTCCCATTTCCTCATTTTGTCGCAACATTTTTCCGGCTTGTCTCATTTGCCCTTTTTCTGAATTGGCGCATGGTAGTTTTGCCCTCTGAAAAATGACTATTATGAAAAAGATGATGCTACTTCTCGCTGCTATTGGGTTATATGTTTCCGTTTCCGCTCAGATGCCTGGCATGGCTCCCGGTAATGGCAAAGGTCAATCGGCTCCGAACATCGGGCATATTTATGGAAAGCTTGTTGACAGTGCCGGAAAACCGGTGAGCGATGCTTCTGTAATATTATTGCAGGGAAAGTTTGACACTGCTTCAAAAAAAATGAAAGAAGTTTTGTTAAAGGGGCTTACTACAAAATCTGGCGGTGAATTTAGTTTTGAAGAGCTGCCAATGTTTGGTGCATTAAAATTAAAAATTTCAGCAACAGGATACAAGTCGATTGAGCAAAATGTGAGCTTTAAAATGCAGATGCCATCAGGTGGAGGCGCACCAAAACAAGGTGGCGACATGAGCCAGGCGATGAATGCTTTTGATAAAGATTTAGGCAATATCAAAATGGTGAATGATGTGAAACAATTGCAGGCTGTTACTGTTACAGCGAGCAAGCCGACATTAAGAATGGATATTGACAAGAAAGTGTATAATGTAGAAAAAGATATTGTGAACGCCGGAGGAACAGCACTTGATGTCATGAAGAATGTTCCTTCAGTAAATGTTGATATTGATGGAAATGTTACGCTGCGTAATGCAACGCCACAAATTTATATTGAAGGAAGACCGACTACATTAACGCTTGACCAGATTCCTGCTGATGCGATTGAAAGTGTTGAAGTGATTACGAATCCTTCAGCGAAATATGATGCGTCGGGCGGCGGCTCAGGAATATTGAATATTATTTTGAAGAAGAACAGAAAAACAGGTTATAATGGTAATGTTCGTACTGGTGTCGATAAATATGGTGCAGTAAATGGCGGCGGTGATTTCAATGTTCGCCAGGGGAAATTTAATGTGAGCGCTGCTGCATTTGTGAATCAGAATAAAGGCAGAACGACGGGAACAACTGACCGCACAAATTTCGGTGACACAGTAACTGATATTCATCAGTCAAACAAAGACATCAATAAAGGTGCATTCATTTTTGGAAGATTAGGGATTGATTATTTCATGACGAACAGAACTTCTTTTTCTTTAGCTGGAGTAAGAGTTCATGGTGAATTCAAACCAACACAATTGCTGACAACAACAACAGATAGTTTGTTCAACAGTGGAACACAATCTTCTTACAGCGAGCGCAACGCAAACACTAATCGCGTGTTCAACGGAACTGGCGTACAATTCGGTTTCAAACATCTTTTCCCAAAAGAAGGAGAAACATTAACTGCAGACATGAATTATTTTTCGGGAAAGAACACGAACAATTCATTATACAGCACTAATTATTTTTCTGATGGGACGGGAAGCAATATTATCGATAACTCTCAACAAAAGACAATCGGTGTCGGCGATAATCAATTCCTTACTGTACAGACGGATTATGTAAAACCATTAAACACGAAAACCAAGCTGGAAGCTGGTTTGCGCTTGCAGCAACAAAAGCTCACAAACATTACCGACAATTATTTTTTAGACAATACGACAAATGATTTTGTGCTTTCCGATGCTGCTTCAATAAATTATAAGAACACAAATAATATTTATGCAGCGTATGTTTCGGTTACAAGCTCTATCAAAAAATTTGGATATCAGTTAGGTCTTCGTGCTGAGCGTTCTGATTATTCAGGCGATTTGATTTCTACCAAAGAACATTTCAGCAACAGTTATCCGATCAGTTTGTTTCCATCCGTTTTTTTAAGCCAAAAATTTGACGGTAATCATGAACTGCAGTTGAGTTATACGAGAAGGATCAACAGGCCTAACTTTTTTCAGTTGATTCCTTTCACTGATTATTCTGATAGTTTGAATATCACGAGAGGTAATCCAAACCTTGTTCCTGAGTTCACGAATTCATTTGAGCTTTCTTATCTGAAGACTTTGCCTCACAATAACACCATTCTTGCTTCAGTGTATTATAAGCTCACGAATAATTTAATTACAAGGTATCTTGATACAGCACAAAATGAATTAACAGGAAAGCAAGATATCATCAACTCATATGTGAATGCGAATTCAAGCCGCACTATTGGTGCTGAACTAACAACTGTAACAGCATTAACAAAGTGGTGGGATATGACTGCTAACATCAACATATATAATTCAAAAATCAATACGGATAATGTGAGCGGAACTTCGCAAGCTGCATTGTGGAGCTGGTTTGGAAAATTGAATAATAATTTCAAGCTGCCTGCAAAATTCAAATTGCAGGTGACAGGTATTTATCAATCGAAAACAAATCTGCCTGCGAACACGAACAACAATAATATGGGCGGCGCAATGGGAATGCAGACGCAGAGCGCATCACAAGGTTATATCCGAGCATTCTATAGCGTTGATGCAGCAGTGAGCAGAAGCTTCTTGAAAGCGGATGCTGCGACCGTGAGCTTGAGCTTCAGCGATATTTTCCGTACAAGAAAATCTGACCAGCATTCTGAAAGCGCATTCTTCGTGCAGGATTATAACCGTCTTCGCGATCCGCAAATGGTTCGCCTGAACTTCACTTACAGATTTGGAAAAATGGATGTTTCATTGTTCAAGAGAAAAAATACAAACACGATGGATTCTTCACAAGGCATGCAGCAATAATAAATTTCAACTTAATAAAAAAGCAGGCATTCATGAATGCCTGCTTTTTTATTATACTATTTTACGAAAACCAGGTTCAAAAAAATGAAATCAAGCTTTCAAAACTTTCGTGATATAATCATAGCTTGCTGTGATGCTTGCAAGTGCATCTTTCGGCATATCATGCTCCACGAAAAAATGTTTCATGCCTGCTTGTTGTGCGGCATCAAAAATTCTTTTGAAATCTATTGTGCCGGAACCAACAGGCAGAATGGTTTCTCTTTTTGCATCCAGATCTTTGACGTGCCAGAGCGGAAAACGACCGGGATTTTGTTTAAACAACTCGACTGGATCTTTGCCTCCTTTTGTTGCCCATGCAAGATCAAGTTCCATTTGCATTTTTGTTTGCGATAAAAATATTTCATAAGGAATCTGTCCTTCTACTGAATGAAATTCTGCATCATGATTATGATATGCAAAACCAATTCCTGCTTTCCTGCAAGCTTCATCGGTTTTGTTCAGCACTTCAACAGAAGATTTAATATCATCTAAAGTATTGGTGGGAGAATTGGCGCAAACAAGAAACTCCACATTTCCTTCAGCAGCTTCATCAACCAGTTCCTGCATATTATCTCTTAAATTTCTTATTGGAGGTATAGTAATCGGTTTGCCGTTTGCATCAGTAGGCATTTTTGCTCCCGGCGGCAGCTTGAAAGGAGCGCCTAGCACATGATGTGATTTCCAGCTAAGCCCGAGCCCATCGAGCATGCTTGCAAATTCTTTCGGCTTCATTCCATAATAGCCGCCTTTTTTGCTGAAGGCAGATTCAATTTCTTTATAACCGATGCCGGCAATTTTTTTTAATGTGCCGGTTACGTCATCGTCAATAATGTTGAAAAAAGTGAACAGTTGCAAACCAACAGCATGTTGTGGCTGAAAGAATGAAGCGCTTAATTTGTTTGAAAGTAAAGTGCTTCCTAATGCAATGGTAGCGGATTTTTTCAGGAACTCTCTTCTGTGTAGCATAATATTAATTTAATTTTTTGAGAATACATTTTGTACTTACTTTTTAGGATATACATGCCTGTTACAAATCAATAGCTCAGCCCAAAACCGAATTTGTATAGAGGGTCTTTTGAATCATAAGGAACATCTTCTTTCTGATTCCGTACAGCTTCCATGGACGAAGGCAATTCTATCGGTAAATGACCGCCTGGTTTGTATTTTCCGAATATAACATCCAATACTGCTGCATCGCTCGCGCCAAAATCAGCAAGCAGCCCTTTTGCTTTTGCACTGATTTCTGGTATCACAGCAGGACGATCAAGATAGATGTCAACTATTGTCGGCACCTTGTTCAATAGTTGTAGTATGCTGTCTTTTTCCGATCCTTTAAAATCAAGGTCACCATGATGGAACATGCGTGCCATCATAATCGGACTTTCGACAGGATAATATGGAGTATTCAATCTGAGAATAGCAATGTCTGCATTTTCAGGTTTGTCTACAACTGTCCCATATTGTGCCGCAACTTTCGGATCAACATTCTTCACGTAAATTTTTAACTGCCCTTGCTTTAATGGCAATGTTTTATTTTCATTTTTAAGAAGTGTCATTGCACGCCTTTGTGATTCTTCTGCTGCTTTCACGAATTCAGGCTTGCCAACTATTTGTGTGGCTTTTGCTTCATCAATAAAAGGATTGTCAAAAAGGCCAAGCTCAAATTTCTGTCTCAATAATCTTTTCACCGATTCATCAATTCTTGCTTCTGAAATTTTTCCTGATTTAACCAGTTGCACAACAATCTCCGGGCAATCTTCCCCACCAAACTGATCGACACCTGCATCTATCACTTTTTTTACTCTATCTTCTCTTGATAAATTTTCAACACCCCATGCGCGGGCAGGCCAAACGCTTCCCCCTAAATTCACATCGGTGATTAAGCCCCAGTCTGTGCAAACCACGCCATCATAATGATATTTATTTCTCAGCAATCCTGTGATGATTTGCTTGTTGAAAGAAAACCCAACATCTTCATTTGTCTGTCCGGTTGGCACACCATAATAAGGCATGATTGCAGCAGTGTTCACTTTGAATGCTGCTTCAAAAGGAATGAGGTGATAATTGAAATTATTACCAGGATAAATCTGTCCTTTTTGAAATGGGAAATGAGGGTCCAAGCCTTCTTTTTGCGGGCCGCCACCGCTGAAATGTTTGGTCATGCATGCTACACTATTGCTCCCGAGTTTCTCGCCCTGAAATCCGAGTATATATGCTTTGGCCATTCTTGCAGTGAGCTGAGCATCTTCTCCAAATGTTCCGCTGATGCGAGGCCAGCGTGGTTCGGTTGATAAATCTATTTGTGGATGCAGCGACTCTCTGATTCCAATCGCAACATATTCCTGTCTTGCATCGTCAGCAAATTCTCTGGTTAATTTTTCATCGCCGATTGCTGCAAGGCCAAGTGGCTCGCACCACTGCGAAAATGTTTTTCCTGCCATCGCAAAAATGTTGCTGGTGAAATGATTTCTCGGGTCTGAAGCAATGGTAATAGGAATACCTAATCTTGTTGAATCTTCCACATATTTCTGCATGGCATTATACCATTTTGCAACTGATTCAACAGATGGGATTGCCCATAAATTGAAATGATTCATTTTATTTTTCCTGATCAGGTTTAATCCATTTGGCGCAAATGCAAACATCCCTTTTGCAGGTTTGTCTTCGACAGAGCCATCATCATTGATTTTTGCACCATTAATGAACATCATGCCTGCTTTTTCTTCAAGCGTCATCTGTGATAAGATATCTTTTATCCTTGCTTCTGTTGGTTGATGAATGTCTTCATACACATCCATTTTCCCGTTCTTATTAAGGTCGCGAAAAGCAGCAACATGAAATTCTTTTTTTTGTTGCGATGGGATAGCAGCGACAATTGTAAATATGAATGCGAAGGAAAATAATCCGATGACAAGCTTGTTCATGACAATTGTTTTTATTACGTAAAATATACGCAATGAAGATATGTTATTTTTCGTATTGCCAATCCAAAAATGATTTTTATTTTCAGGCCATGAACAATGAGTCGGAATTCAGGGATTTTATGCTTCATGCAGAAGATCGTTTTGTGAAGCATCTTTCGATTGACTGTGTCGTTTTTGGCTATCATGAACGCCAGTTAAAAGTGCTTCTATTAAAATGGAAGGAACTGAACAAATGGAGCCTGCCCGGCGGATTTATCGCATTTAAAGAAAACCTGCGTCAGGCGGCTGAAAGGATTTTAAAAGAAAGAACAGGTCTTGATGATTTATTCCTTCAGCAGTTTCATGTGTTTGGTGAGCCCGGGCGATCAGATCGCAATGCAAAAGAAATTGAATTTCTTTCGGCCAAAGCAAATATGAAAGTGGAGAAAGATCATTGGATATTAGCGAGAACTATTTCGATAGGTTTTTATGCGGTAACGGAGTTTTCCAAAGTGAACCCTACTAAAGATTTCTTTTCAGAATCATGCACCTGGTGTGATATACATAAAATCCCAAAACTGATTTTTGATCATAATCAAATTGTGACAGAAGCGCTGAAAGCATTGCGCATGCAAATATATCATCAGCCAATCGGGTATAATCTTTTGCCTGAAAAATTTACATTACCTGAAATTCATGATCTCTATGAAACGATACTCGAAAAAAAAATGGATCGGCGAAATTTTCCAAAAAAACTTTTGTCGCTTGGCATTATCAAAAAGCTGGACAAACAAAAAAGTATTGGCGCCCACAGATCTCCTTTTTTATACAAATTTGACAAGCCTAAATATGAGAAGGCTTTGAAGGAAGGGGTTGTGCTGGTATTTTAAATTATCCTAAAAACAAAATCGGTTATGCAATTAACATTCATGCATAACCGATTTTTCTATTTAACTGATAAACTTATTTCGAAGACTTTAATTCATTGATTTCAACCTGAGGTACTAATGCTTTGTTCACTTTTTCTGTTGTAACATCTTTTGCAAGCTCGAATGTTTTAGTCAGTTTGATATTTGCGGATGAACTGCCAATCTTCACCGTATAAGTTCCGGCTTCTGCTACCCAGGAAGTGGAATTCGTATCAAATGATGCAAGAGCATCTGCATTAATTGGAATCGAAATAGTTTGTGACTCACCCGGTTTCAGCAATTTTGTTTTTGCAAAACCCTTTAATTCTTCTGTAGGTTTATCCAATTTTTTTGCAGGAGCGCTGATATATAATTCAACCACTTCTTTACCTGAAACTTTGCCCGTGTTTTTTATAGTAATTGTTGCTGTAAACTTTTTATCAAAAGAAGCAGCGCTGAGTTTTAAGTTGCTGTATTCAAAATTTGTGTATGACAATCCATAACCAAATTCGTATGCCGGCTTCACGTTGAAGGTATTGTAATAACGATAGCCAACATAAATGCCTTCTTCATAAACCACTTCTGCAGGAATTAATTTCATGCCAAATGCACCGGAAGTTGCTTTCTCAGGAAATTCTTTTCCGGGAAAATTCTTTGCAGAAGGAACATCATTATATGCAACCGGAAATGTAGTCGCGAGTTTCCCTGACGGATTTATTTTTCCGCTAATGATATCTGCAATTGCATTGCCACCTTCAAGCCCTGGTTGCCAGGCCAGCAAAATTGCATCTGGCGCATCTCTCCACGAATTTACATCAATCACACCTCCGATATTGAGCACCACTATCACTTTTTTATGTTGTGCATGAAATGCTTCCGAAACATTTTTTATCAATGATTTTTCGGCATCAATCAGATAATAATCTCCTTCCATTTTTCTGTCAGCGCCTTCGCCTGCATTTCTTCCAATAGTTATAACTGCAACATCAGATAATGCGGCATTTTTATTGATCAGGTCATTGTCTGCCAGAAAATCAGGAATAGGAGGAGTAGGGTTCATGAATTCTTCAATGAAACTTTTCTTTGGCTGTTTTGCTTTTTCTGTAGCTAAATAATTTGTATACACATCTTTCACATCACTGGAGAGCTGATAGCCTGCGTTTGTCAATCCTTGTGCGACTGAAATTTTATAGGCTTTGTTCACATCACCGCTTCCTGTTCCGCCAGCAATCAATTCATAACTTCTGTATCCGAACAAAGCAACAGAGTGAACAGATTTTGCAAGCGGAAGTGCATTGTCATTATTTTTTAAAAGCACCATTGATTCTGCTGCTGCATTTCTTGAAACCTGTGCGTCTTTTTTCAAATCAGGTTTATTAGAGAAATTAAATTTTTTGAATGAGGGAGATTTTAAAATGATATTTAAAATACCCGCAACATTTTCGTCAAGCAACTTTTCGTCGAGCGAGCCATCTTTGACTGCATCAATAATCGCTTTTGTCTGATTGGAAGTCCCCGGCATCAGTAAATTATTTCCTGCTTTCATCTGATCAACAGGATGAAGGCCGCCGAACCAGTCAGTCATGACAAAACCTTTATAGCCCCATTCATTTTTCAAAATAGTAGTGAGCAGATCACGGCTTTCAGACGTGTATGTTCCATTGATATAATTATAAGAGCTCATCACCGTCCATGGGTTTGATTCTTTAGTTGCAATTTGAAAACCTCTGAGATAAATTTCTCTTAATGCTCTTTCGCTAATGATTGCATTTACGGAGTTCCTGTTTTTTTCCTGGTTGTTTGCTGCAAAGTGTTTGATGGAAGTTCCGACGCCATTGCTTTGTATGCCTTTCACCAAGGCTGCGCACATTGTTCCTGATATAAAAGGGTCTTCGGAAAAATATTCAAAATTTCTTCCGCCCAAAGGATTGCGGTGAATGTTCATGGCAGGCCCGAGTATCACATCCACTCCATATTCCCGCACTTCGCTGCCAAATGCAACTCCTATTTTTCTTGCTAATGCAGTATCCCATGAAGATGCAATCAATGTAGCAACAGGCCATGCAGTGGCGTAATAAGTTTTAGATGGATCATCTTTTCTTGTTGAATCGATACGAACCCCTGCCGGGCCGTCTGCTACAACGATTGTCGGGATGCCAAGTCTTGGAATCGCAAAAGTAGTTCCTGCAGCCCCGGGAACTTTATCCTGGGTTTGGCCAACTGTCGGACCCATATTCATTCCGGGCATTTTGAAGCCATTGCCCACCACTAATTTTGCTTTCTCTTCAAGTGTCATTGCTGCGATGACTTCTTTCACGGAATTTTTTCCAAGCTGAGGAAGTTGCGCCTGAGCAAAAGAAGTTTGAATGATGGATGATAATAAAAGCAAAAGCGCAAATGTATTCGCAATCGTTTTTGTTTTTTTCATGAGCAGTGTTTTAAATGTTAGCAGTATTCGATTTGAAATTTTTGATAAATAGTTTTTATTTTATTATTGTCCTGTTTTTCCGGTTAATGCAGTCACCGAATCTTTATAATTTTCACCAACAGGAAGTTCCATAGTTCCGACAAACACGCTGCTTTTTCTTATTGCAGTAATATGCTCAATGGAAACAAAATAAGATTTATGGATCCTGATAAATTTTTGTGATGGCAATTCTTCTTCCAGTGTTTTCATGCTCATTCTTGTAATAACAGCCTTATTGCTGCTTTTCAAATGTATCTTGATGTAATCTTTTAATCCTTCGATCCAGATGATATCGGAAAAAGAAATTTTAAGCAAACTATAATCAACATTCACAAAAAAATAATCAGGAGATGTTGTTGCCGGATATTTGTCAGAATTTTTTAATTGAAAAAGCTCCCACGCTTTGTTACATGCTTTTACAAACCTTTCCAGCGAAACTGGTTTCACCAAATAATCCACCACATCAAGATTGAAACCTTCAAGCGCAAATTTTTCATAAGCAGTCACCAGAATGATCATCGGTTTTTTGGGAAGGCTTTGTATGAATTGCAAACCTGTTAGTCCTGGCATTTGTATATCAAGAAAAATCAAATCAATATTTTTTCCTTGCAATTCTTTCATCGCTTCCATAGCATTGCTGCATTTGGCTTCCAGTTGCAAATACGGAACCCTGCTGATATTATCTTCCAGCAGTTCGAGTGCCAGTGGTTCATCGTCAACAGCAATGCATCGTAACATCAATGAAAGTTTAATTGCAGCGAGACCATGAACCAGCCATCATTTTTTGTGATGAGCAAAGAATGGTTGCCGCCGTATAATAAATTTAATCTTCTTTTTACGTTCGTCATCCCAATGCCGGATGTTTTATCTTTTATCTCAATGGATTCGGGATTGTATTTGTTCCTGACAGAGAAAGTGAGCACATTATTTTTTGCTTTTAGGTCAATGTCAATCTCAGCGTTTTCAATCATGCCTGTTCCATGCTTAAATGCATTTTCAACGAAAGGGATTAAAAGCATGGGTTCTATATCATAATTTTTATCAGGAGTTTCGCTGGAAAAATTCACGCCCACATTTTTACCAAATCGCTGTTGCTGCAAGTCAATATAACTCTGAAGGTATTCTGTTTCTTTTTCAAGTGGCACTTTTTCTTCATCAGCTTCATAAAGCATGTAGCGCATCAATGAAGAAAGCTTGATAAGAGATGGCTCCAGCAGTTCAGATTTTTTTCTGGCTAGCGCAACCATATTGTTCAGCACATTGAACATGAAATGGGGGCTCACCTGCGAGCGCAAAAAAGATAATTCAGTTTTCAGGTTTTCATTTTCTCTTTCCTGTATGAATTGATCGTACTTGATTTTGTCTTTGATCATCCTGAAAGCAGTGCTCGCAGCTAATGAGAACAAATAAGGAAAGAAAACAAAAAGAATGGCCGGTTTCAACTGATACGTTCTACCTTTTAAAAAAAGCTCGAACAGGATCCAATCAAATATGATCAGGGCAATAAATATCGGGATTTGCGCAAGGGCATATTCCCAATATCTTTTTTTGTAGATGAACAAAGGTATTAACAGGTAAGCATTGAGATAGAAAAACGACATCCATAATAAGCAGGTAAGGCAATATTTGATAAGTGAGTTTGTGTCATTGTGGCTATGTTGAGATTCATGTGAGCCTGAGTTTTCATACGATGGGCGAAGCAGAAAAGGCAATGAAAAAAGCAATGTCCATGCAGAAAGATGCAAAGCAATCACCACCCATTTTTTTGAATACCACGGCTGTTTCATCCTGCGAAAATAGCAACACTATGATTCTTTTTTACTGTATGTTGCGACAAAACAGGTTTTTTTTGAGACGAAAACAGCTATAGTCGGCAGTTGTCAGTTTTCAGTAAGCAGTTCCCATTGACCAATCATTGATTATTAATATCGTTTTAACTGACAATTGTCAACTGCAAATTGAACTAAAGGTTCAACCAATAATTCAGCTTAAAAACAATTGCTCTGTTTTTATTTTTCAATGTGGGAGTAGTGAAATAATTATCAGTATAAACAAGGTATAAATCACTCATTGGTTTGTAGCGATATTGAAAGCGGCTATTGATGTTATAATTATTTTGCTGAGTATTGTATTGCAGGAAAGTAGTCCAGAACATTTTTGTGCTGAAGTTGATTTCAATTTTTGGAGAAATCAGGAACAGCTCGGTTGAACCATAGACTCCCGGAAATTCAATTTTGTCATATTCGGCTTGCAAAGCAATATTGAGATGTGGCTGATTTCTGAAATTGATTCCACCCACAACAGTTTTTAAAGTGCCATTATAAAAACCACCGCCACCGCCGTTAATATTAAAGCTGAATATTTTTCTGGTGTCGGAATAATAACCAACAGTTACCTGTGCATAAGAATATGGGTTCACTGGTAATGGTGTTCCTTCAGTGAATAATGTCGGGAAAAGCAAGTGCACTTCGTCAACAAAAACTTTTGCCAAAAACCCTGAAGTGTTTTTGAGCTGCAGGCTATAAGTGAGCGTGTGCTCGCGTTCGTTAAACGTGTTATCAGGATTGAGAACGATAAAATTTTCTAATTGAATTTGATGTTGGCCTACTGCTCCGTTTGCAGGGAAGGCAGTGTATTTTACTTCCTGATACAATGCTTTGAATCCTGCTCTTATTGTTGTGTCCCGTACCGCGTCATAATTTTCGATGCGCTGCACATACCCCATATCAGTATAATAGTTTGTTCCGACATTCATGAAATCGAGCGTGAAAGCAAAGTGCCTGTTTTTATAGGTGCCGCCGAAGTCAATATATTTATCGTCTTTAGTAATACCTGGTTTGAATGATTGGTGATATGCAGTCCATGTGTTCCATGTGCCTGATAAATTTGAATAATCAAATTCAAGCCCTGCATTTCTTCCCCATTTATCTAATGGATTACTTTGCTTCACTGCTTCTGGCTCAAAGCTTTGCCTGTCTAAAAAATATCCTTTGATCATGGATCTGTCAAAAACATTTTGATTGATGGAAAGCGCAGCATAATTGTCTGCATAATAATCTCCTTTGCTGGAAGTTTGCATATCCATTAAACCGATGCGTGTCGACTTGGTGATATTTCCTGAAAGTCTTGCCCCGCCAATGATTGGAATGCGATTGCCATTTTTGTCGAGACCAATTGTTCTTGAATAAAATGGTGAAATAAAACTTGGGATACCGTAACTGCCAAAGAGATCTGCATTCTCTAAAAAAAATGCTCTTTTTTCGGGCAGGAAAATATCATAGCGCGTGAGGTTTGTTACCTGCTGATCAACTTCCACCTGAGAAAAATCAGGGTTCACAGTCAGGTCAAGATTTAATGATGGAGTAATGCCGAGCTTGCTATCAAACCCTGCATTAAAACTTGCTTTTGTTGGCTGATTATTTTCTTTATCAGAATTTAACCCACCGGTTGCGTAAGGAATGAAAACCATATTTTTTCCTGCTGCGGGTGGTGCTTCATCCCAAACTAGTGCTCCTGTGTAGCCAAGATCATAAGACCTGAAATTTGCAGGAACATGTGTCCAGGTAGAATATTCATTATTCTTCTGATCGATGCGAACGAAGTTGATGCCCCATAATTTTTTTTCGGTTGAATAGCGAAGCGTTTTAAATGGGATGGCAATTTCTGCGGTCCACTTGTCGCCATATCTTTTTGCTTCGGAATACCATTTGTTGTCCCAGCTATAAGTCACTTCAGTGCCATAATGAAGCTGGTCTTCTGATTGAGCGTTGAATGCGTTGAGCACAAACCAGAAACCATTCACTTTTTGATTCAAAGGATCAAGTATGATAGCAACACCATCATTGCCGTCGTGACCGCCATCTCTCTTAAGGCTTTGAATAATTGCGTCATCCCCTGAGCCATAATTGGTGAAGCCGAAATAAAGGTAGTTGTCGTCGAATAAAATTTTCACTTCGGTTTTTCTGGCTGCTTTGTCGAGGTCGTTTGGATATTTTCTCCAGAAATCGTTGGCAGTGCTTGCAAATGCCCATGCAGAATCATTCAGGTCTCCATCAACTTTAATAGGTCCTTTTGCTCGTGAAACATGAAGCTGATAATCTTTCTGAAAATTGATGCTGTTGTTCAATTGTGCAAGCGAACGGAATGAAATAAGCAGCAGAATGCCTGTAATTAGTCTGGTCAGCTTCATTAATAAAACCTGAATTGGTGTTTAACTATCGCAAATTTAATGGCTGAAAATTATTGACATTTGCCGCTTGTAATAATTTATCAATCTTTAAGAGTTAATTTGGGTAATAATTTAAAACGATCACACAATGAAATACATTTTTGTTCTGATGGCTTTTATTTTTTCTTTTTTGTTGGTGAACGCTCAGCAAAAAATTAATTACGGAGATAATAAAGCTGCAGGGAAATATTATGATGTCCGCGGAATTAAAATGTACTGCGAGATATATGGCGAGGGCAAGCCATTGTTATTGATTCATGGCAACGGCGGATCGATGAATGCTTTTAAAAATAATATTCCTTATTTCTCCAAAAAATATAAAGTGATTGCTTTGGACAGCCGTGCTCAGGGAAAGACTGTTGATACGAACGACTCATTGAGCTTTGAAATGATGGCTGATGATGAAGCTGCATTATTGGATGCACTGCATATTGATTCGGCTTATGTGATCGGATGGAGTGATGGAGGTATTAATGCATTGTTGCTTGCAATGCGGCATCCCGACAAAGTCATAAAATTGGTTTCAACCGGGGCCAACCTTTGGCCTGATTCTACTGCGCTTATCCCATCATTATGGATCGATGAAAAGAATACGATGGACACTACGCATACAGATAAGTTTGATGCGAAGAAAAAGAATGACTGGAAAATTTTTCTGCTTGATTGGCTGCAACCTAATATCCCTTTAAACCAATTGAGTTTGGTTAAATGTCCATCGTTGATTGTTGGAGGAGATCATGATTTAATCAGGGTAGAGCACACTGTTCAGATTGCACAAAATATTCCGAAAGCATATTTATGGATCGTTCCAAACTCAGGTCATGGAACATTGATTGAGCATAGAGATGAGTTCAACAAAAAAGCAGATGATTTTTTTTCGATGCCGTTTAATGATAGGAAATAAAAAACGCTCATCGGTTACAGATGAACGTTAGAGCGGCAAAAGAGGCTCGAACTCTCGACCCTCAGCTTGGGAAGCTGATGCTCTACCAACTGAGCTACTGCCGCTTGTCTGTACAATATTAATCAGCTTTTCTGATATTTTATTTCAGTGAAGAAGAATTTATTTGCTTACAGGCGTCAATTTCTTTGCAAGCCAGCTTTTGCTAATGGGTATCATCCAGTTATTTTCAAGTTCTTCTTTTGTCAGTACTGTATTATTGAAATAAATAGTTTCTTCATTAATAAAACTATTTTCTGTAGCATAATTAAGCTGCGACAGTGGAAGCATCTGCACTTTTTCTTTTACTACAAATGCCAGTAACAACCTGTCAAACATATTCACATTGAATAGCTGTTCAATTTGTTTGATTAACCTCACAGAACTATCAGTACTGCATCCACTCACTCCGGTTGCAGATTCGTCAGCCATCAGCACAATAAACTGCCCGAAAAATAAATTAGCATGGCCTTTCACCGGAGTTCCGTGAGACTTCCAGCTTGTCGCAAATTCATTCAGCAGATCTTCTATCTGCAAAGCTTCTGAAACCGAAAAGATTCTGTTGCTCTGATAAATCCAAACTCTGGAATCGGGAGCAAAATCTGAAGGGAGCAATTCTTTATACTTGAAATTCATAGAGCAAAGTTAACTATGATTGGATTGATTTAATAATGGGCTGTGATTTTTATTGTCTTGAACTAAATCATAGTTCTAAATTGAAGCTGCAATCAACTCTGCCACATCCATCACTTTCACTTCGTCTTCTTTTTCTTTGTTCTTCACGCCATCGGTCATCATGGTGTTGCAGAACGGGCATGCTGCTGCTATGATATTTGCGCCGGTAGAAATTGCTTCAGCGCTTCTTTCAAAATTAATTCTCGTAGTTCCTTTTTCTTCTTCTTTGAACATTTGAGCGCCACCTGCACCGCAACATAAACCATTGCTCTTGCAGCGTTTCATCTCCACCAATTCTGTGTCTAATGCTTCCAGCACTTTTCGTGGAGCTTCATAAATATTATTTGCTCTGCCGAGATAACAGCTATCATGATATGTAATTCGCTTTCCTTTGAATGCACCACCTTCTTTCAATTTTATTTTTCCATCATCAATCAATTGCTGCAAAAAAACAGTGTGATGAATTACTTCATAATTGCCGCCTAATTCAGGATATTCATTCTTCAATATGTTGAAGCAATGCGGACAAGCTGTAACAATTTTTTTTACTGAATAATTATTGAGAATTTGAATATTCTGATAAGCCATCATCTGGAACATGAATTCATTGCCAGCTCTTCTTGCAGGATCGCCTGTGCACATTTCTTCTTTCCCAAGAATGGCATATTTGATATTTGCTTTATCAAGAATCATCGCAAATGCTTTTGTGATTTTTTGTGCACGCTGGTCAAAGCTTCCGGCACAGCCTACCCAAAATAAAATTTCCGGGGATTCGCCATTTGCAAATAATTCAGACATTATCGGCACTGCCATATCAATTTATTTTTTAGTAAATCTAAGGTTTTTGATATTGATTTTTCGATGAACCCAAAAAATCAACATCGTTTTATCATGCAATAATTCTTGCCATGGCTCTCACCGGAAAAGTGCCAACGCCTTTAAATTTAGGAGGCACGGCGCTGAAGCGAAATCCTTTGTGAGGAAGGCTTTCGAGATTGCAGAGATGTTCAACGATCAAAATGCTATCGCCAAGCAGTATAGTATGTACAGGGCGTTTCTTTCCTCTTGAATCATCAATATTGTGCGAGTCGATGCCAACCAATTTCACTTTTTGTTCTTTAAGATATTGTGCTGAATCTTCAGTGAGGAATGGATGATTGTTGTAATATTTTTCAGTGTTCCAATATTCTGCCCAGCCTGTATGAAATAAAACAGCTTTGCCTTTCAGATCATAATTGTGAAGAAGAGATGAATCGTTTGCAAGTCTTTCAGTATGGTGAGAAGCAATCACAATGGCATCGAGCTCTGCAAAATTTTCGAGGGGCGTTTGTGAAAGATCGTTGCCATTTTCATATCGGTGAAAAGGGCAGTCAATATAAGTTCCCGTATTGCTCACCATTTCAATCTTGCCGATCTGAAAGGTCGCATCTTCATAAACTTTTTTTGAATCTTCTCTGGATAAAAAATCGCATATAACAGGAGCAGGCAAGCCTCTATATGTGACGAGCCCATTCTCAATCGTGTGGCTGAGATCAATAAGCTGATTGTTCATATATAAAATTTACCATTGCAAGCTATGAGTTTTTTGAAAATAATTTGTTGCTATAATCAATTAAAGAACGAATGTATATCCGTTACATTTCATCCTTCTTTGCTATTATCTTTGCCCAAATTTTTGAAATGACTGTAAAGCCGAAAACGCCAAAGGATTCGCATGTTATCATGACTGAACTGGTTTTGCCAAACGACACAAATGTTCATGGAAATTTAATGGGTGGGAGATTAATGTACTGGATGGATATTGCTGCTGCACTTGCTGCCGGCAAACATTGCAATGCGCCAACAGTTACCGCTTCCGTTGATAATATTTCTTTTGAAAACCCTATCAGGCTTGGAAATGTAGTGCATATTGAAGCAGAAGTGAGCAGGGCGTTCAACACATCCATGGAAGTTTATATAAAAGTCTGGGGCGAAGATCATTTGCAGCAATATAAATACAAAAGCAACGAGGCATATTACACATTTGTGGCACTTGATCCTAATGGCAATCCACGTTCAGTTCCTCAACTGGTTACAGAAACGGAAGAAGAAAAAAGAATTTTTGATGGCGCTTTGCGCAGAAGGCAATTGCGATTAATACTTGGCGGGAAAATGAAACCGGAAGATGCGGATGAATTGAAAGCGCTATTTGTTAAGAATTGATTTTTTATGCTGCGTTCGAGATTGTATGATGTTGAGATTTTTTGGTGTGATTTTTATTTCAAAATCTCAAAACAGAAAATTTTATCAGGCTTCTGCTTCCTGCCAATGAAGTGTTCCTTTCGTCATAAACTCTTTGCTTTGTTCAATTGCATCCATCACCTGGGCTAAGATGGTTTCTGTTGGCTGTTCATAATCAATTTGCATCGGAGCTTTGAAAGTGACCGATAACTGAGTGCCAAATTTTTTTAATCTGATTCCTTTTTTATTAAATGCCCGCCAGAATCCATCAATCACAACAGGCACTACAATCGGTTTTGTTTGTTTGATTATTAAAGCAGTTCCTTTTCTGCCTGGTGCAAATGGTTTTGTAGTTCCCTGCGGAAAAGTGATGATCCAGCTTGTCTTTAATGAGCTGATAATTTTTCGTGTGTCAGATGCATCAAGACCTTGCCTTGTTTCTTTGCTGTCTTTATTCCAGGTACGCCTCACCGTTAGTGCGCCGGCCAGTGCGAAAAGTTTTGCCATCCAGTTTGCTTTCATCGTTTCTGCAGCAGATACAAAATACACATTACTGAAAGGATTCAGGAGATAGTAAGGAATTCCAAGTTTATCTTTTTTTCCCCATTTAACCGCGCAAAAAATATGAAGGAAGGTGATTACGTCAGCAAAATAAGTTTGATGATTACTTACAAAAAGCACATTGTTTTTTGGAAGGTTTTTCACGTGCTCTGTACCTGATATTTTCAGCCGATTGAACCATACCAAACCAGGATAAGTGATAGAGCCGACCAGCACGTAAACCAGCTTGCGCACTAATTGTATATTTTTCAATCGTTCAGCAAAGGAGCTCATAGTTTCGGCTTTCAGTAATCCGAATGTACGCAGAATTAATAAAAACAAATCATCTTCTGAGCGAAGAAATTTTTATGAATTAGTATAAAATATTATTTCAGATAGCGCTTGATTTCTTTTTCTACATCCCGTTTTTTGATCGTCTCTCTTTTGTCAAAATGTTTTTTGCCTTTGCCAAGACCGATCTCCATTTTTGCTAATCCTTTCTCATTAAAAAAAATCCGCAAGGGAATGATCGAATAACCTTTTTCTTTCATCTTATTTTCAAGCTTGCGCAATTCTCTTTTTGTCAATAATAATTTTCTGTCATGAACGGCGAGATGATTATTGGTAGTGCCGAATCTGTATTCGGCAATGTGCATGTTCTTTACCCACAATTCGCCTTTGATAAAAAAACAAAAGCTATCAACAAAGCTCACCTTGCCTTCACGGATGGATTTTACTTCTGTTCCTGCCAAAACCATCCCTGCATCGTATTTGTCTTCGATGAAATATTCATGATATGCAGAACGGTTTTTGATTTCAGCCATAATAACATTTTGTCACAAATTGCACAGACAGCACAGATAATGCTATGCAATTTATACGAACCTGATTTTTAAGATTGTTTTAGCTTTTAAAAAGTGTGAGCAAAGTTGCAATTTTTTCTTTGAGTTCTTTTCTGTTCACAATGAAATCGAGAAAGCCATGTTCTAATAGAAATTCGCTTCGTTGAAATCCTTCAGGCAAATCTCTCTTGATGGTTTCTTTGATCACGCGTGGGCCTGCGAAACCAATCAGGGCGCCAGGCTCAGCAATGTTCAGATCGCCCAACATGCCAAATGAAGCAGAGATGCCGCCAAAAGAAGGATCTGTTAATAAAGAAATATAAGGGAGTTTTGCATCTGTCATTTGTGATAGTTTCCCTGAAACTTTTGCAAGCTGCATTAATGAGAAAGCGCTTTCCATCATTCTTGCGCCACCTGATTTGCAAATGATCAGCAATCCGCATTTGTGCTGCAGGCAATAATCAACTGCTCTTGAAATTCTTTCGCCCATCACACTGCCAAGCGAGCCGCCGATAAATTCAAAATCCATGCATCCTACAACAATATGATGTTCTTTCAAATCGCCGGCAGCAATCCTGATAGAATCCGTGATATCAGTTTTTGCCCAGGTTTCTTCCAATCTTTTTTCATAGGATTTCAAATCGGTGAAATGTAAAAAATCTTTCGAGCGTATGTTCTCAAAAAAAACTTCGTAGTGGTTGTCGTTAAAAAGAATTTCGAAATATTCTGCGCTGCCGATACGGTGATGATGATTACATTTAGGGCAAACAAACAAATTTTCACGAAGCTCTGTGACAGTGCATATATAATTACAGCTCGGGCATTTAGTCCATAAACCTTCCGGTGTTTCTTTTTTTTCTGCGGTGCTGGTTAAAATTCCTTTTTTGATGCGCTTGAACCAACTTGCTTTGCTCTCCTCAGTTGTTCCTTCATCACCAGCCAGATTGGCTTCAAAATCGTCGTCTTGTTTCATCGTCTTAGATTTTATTGAATGGACTTCTGCCATAATAAATTCTTACAAACAGGGGTTTTGCTGTTTTCTGTCGGCTAAGATAATAAACAACCACCATTTACCATTAAAATTGCACAAGAGTCTTAACCTCAATTCGTTTTAAATCATTTTTTGTAATAAGATTTAGTTGCGGTTCTGAATTTATTGATGATAAATTGTTTTATTGATCAGGCTTTGCAAACTTATGTAGTTGCCATAATCAGATTAAATCTTGCATAGAAAATATGTATAGCTTTTATTATATTTTTTTACCTGATACTTTCATTCCCGAAAATAAATTCAACCTCATTGATTCTTTTAATCACATAAAAATTAAATTGCTTATTCAATCCCACAACATGCAAACATCCAGAAGAAATTTCATTAAGAAAAGCTCATTAGCAATTGCAGGTACTGCATTACTTTCAAATAAAATTTTTGCAAGTCCGAAAGCTTTTAAAATAACCGGTCTTCAATTGTACAGCGTGAGAGAAGACATGAAGAAAGCGCCAAAAGAAACATTGCAGAAGCTTGCTTCATTTGGTTACAAATATGTGGAGCATGCAAATTATGTGAACCGAAAATTTTATGGATACAATGCTGCTGAATTCAAAAAAGTTTTAGATGACCTCGGGTTGAAAATGCCAAGCGGTCACACTGTGATGAATGGAAAACATTGGGATGCTTCTAAAAAAGATTTCACGGATTCATGGAAATATACTGTTGAAGATGCCGCAACTGTCGGGCAGCAATTTGTGATTAGCCCATGGCTTGATGAAAGCCTGCGCAAAGATTATGATGGATTGTTGAGATGGATGGATGTGTTCAACAAAAGCGGTGAGCTTTGCAAAAAGTCAGGAATGAAATTCGGTTACCACAATCATGATTTTGAATTCAGCGCTATGGTGAACAATCAAAAGATTTATGATATTATTATGCAGCATACAGATCCTTCATTAGTTGCTCAACAATTAGATATTGGAAATATGTATGGGGTAGGAGGAAGAGCAATTGAGCTCATCAACAAATATCCCGGCAGGTTTGAACTGATGCACGTGAAAGATGAAATCAAATCGCCTGATAACAAAGGAGAAATGGAAGGCGGTTATGAAAGCACTGTGTTAGGAAAAGGCGTGCTTGGAGTGAAGCCTGTTCTTGATGCAGCCGGACAAAAGGGAGGAACCACACACTACATCATCGAACAGGAATCTTATCAGACAATAACCCCACTTGAAGCTGTAAAACTGGATTTGGAAATGATGAAGGAATGGGGGTACTAAAATTTTTAAGTATAAAGAAAAAAGGCTGCCAGATATTTCTGGCAGCCTTTTTTCTTTATAGAAATTATTGTTTTTTTATTGGCACATCAAAGCTGCCATTGATAATGGTTACAGGTGTTTGAGTCGGGTCTCCATCAGGAAAAAAATCGCCGCTAAAAGTGCCCTTGATTTCAGTACTACTGATTCCTGTAATAGTAACTTTAAAATGATTGGTAATGGTTGCGGGTATGCTTGCAGCATAAGATGCCACACCATTGCCTGCGCTATAATCAGTGCCGTTGGGATAATCACTGTAATAATCAGCTGATAACGTAAAATCAGATGAGGTATCGGAATAATTGCCGGCAACAAGAGTTTTATTTGCAGGATATACATTCGCGATATCTAGTGAAAAAAAACCTGTTGAGGCAGATGCGCTTGTAGCGCCAAGCAGTTCAATTTCGTATGCGCCGCCACCATAATTAGTATCAATTGCAAAAGCCGAAACATTGAATGTTTTATTTGTGCCTCCAACAGTTGCTGTGATATGATAGCTCGGTGAACTGCCGCTTTTTTTGCACGAAAAAATAAAAATCGCAATCGCAGAAATGAATAATACCAGAACAATTCTTTTCATAAAAAAGTTTTTGGTTAATGAATGCAAATAACGAAAAATCTTAATGAAAATTATTTTAGGACCTTAATTGAATGCCATTTTTAATAACTGTGCAGTAATATACATAACCGTGTGGACGAAATATGGCTTAGTTTAGATATAAACTATCTTCAGTTTTTTGTTGAGCTCTTCCAGCTTCTTGATGAGGTCTTGCTGCTTTTTCAAATCAGCTTGTTGTAGTTTTATTTGTTGCTTTAGGATGTCCTGAGAAAGCCTTTTTGCTTTTGCAGAGCTTGCGTTGTTGAGAGATTGTAATGTTTGCACCTGCAATTCAAGATCCTTTTCCAATCTGAATTCATCAGTTTTGCTAAGTGCTTGGTCAATGTCTTTTTTAATTTTATCTGAGTTCAACTGCTCAGCACATTTTTGAAGTTCGCACTGCAGTTTTTCAATATTCGAAGTAATATCTTTTCTGGTGATATAAGTCTTTCTGGCTATTTTTTTCAGGCTTGCTCCATTCATCGTCTTTAAAACTTTTTGCAATGCCTGACTTGCATCAACAGCTTCTTTGCTTATCTGTGCAATGGAATGTTTAGGGATGCTATTATCCTCTACTTCATTATAAGAAAAACTGGTGCTTGGCACATAAGGAGCATTTTGGGATGAACTATATGCCTGTGGGGCGACTGTTGCTGAAGCATCTCCCTGGGCTAAAGAATAATCTTTAGATTGGGGAGAAACAGATGATGCATTTAATACTTCGTTATTATCAGGATCGTTTACCTCTTCGTTCGTGCTCACAAAATCAACATTTTCGTAAGCCATATCTTTGTCCTGCTCTATATTTTCTTTAACAGGTTTGCTTTTCTTTTTAGCCGGCTTTTTCAGACTATTCTTATAAGAATTGTTTTCTGTCTTATAGCTCACCAATTGAACTTCAACAGGCTTTGCAGTGGAGTTTGTATAAATTTTCTCGATAAAATTGGTAACTACTTCTTGTGGTTTAATCATGATTGTGAATGCTGCTGTGATTGCAATCAGAACAAAAAGCACCAACCTCGGTTTATTATCTCTGGAAACATTTTCATGCCCGGTGATTCTCATGATTCTTTGCAGAAGCATTTTATTGCTTTTCCCAACAGCAGCCATTGCCAATTGTGGATGATTGTTCCTCGCTGTTTCAAGTGACAGTAACGCTGATGCATACGTGCAGGAATCATAACGGAATTGCATCACCAGATCATCGCAACTATTTTCTCTTTCTTTTTTAATAGAATGAATCAGCAGCAATGCAAATGGATTGAAGAAGAAAATAACTTCCGTTACTGAAATCAACAAATTCACGAGGTAATCATTTCTTTTGATATGAGCCAGCTCGTGCAAAAGAACAGCTTCGATTTGCTGTGTGTTCAGATGATTGATGGTGGCGAGCGGGATTAATATAACCGGCTTAAAAAAACCAATCGTCATCGGGCTTTTGATAGCTGATGAAAGCCAGAGCTTCACTTTTTTATGAATGCCGATTCTTGCTGCAATATCTTCTGTGAAAATCCTTAAATCAATAGGAGCTTTTTGCAAGCCATTTTGTTTAAGGTGCTGTGATGAAATATAATACCTGCTATATTTTATGACTAAAACTACAATAGCAATCAGGTATGCAAAAGAACAATAAGGCAATAAGAAATTGATGAACTGTTTGCATGAAACAAGAAATGATAATCTGCTGTTGGAAATGATATTGAAGCTTACAAGACTTTCCTGCGAAAAATTACCGTTGAAACAATTTGCGATTAATGAAAAGATGAACCATGCTGTGCCTGTTCCCAATAAGAATAGTGCAAATGAATGCCTGGCATTGGCAGAAAAATTTTTTCCGCCGCCAGTGACTATGATATAGACAAGCCACAAAAAAGCCATTTGCCACAAGCTGTTGAAGAGCATCCAGCCGAGCACGTTAAGCAAAGTAGATTGGTCCAGCAAATGCATGCTTATTGTTTTTTCAGGTTGTCCAGCAAATGCTGGATTTCATTCAGTTCTTCAGGAGACGCTTTGTGGTTTCCCAAAGCCTGCATCACCAGCTCTGTTGACGAGCCGCCGAATAAAGTGTCAATCATTTTACCAAGCAAATGCTTTTGTGTTTTTTCTTTGCTCACCGCTGCCTGATAAATATGCGTTTTGATAGAATCATCGCGTTTCACCAAACCTTTTTCGTGCATGATCTGCATCAGTTTTAACGTGGTGGTGTAACCGACATCTTTCATTTTTGCGAGTTCTTCATGAACATCGCGAACGCTGGCTGTTTCTCTTTCCCAAAGCACCTGAAGGATTTCCAGCTCGCTTTCAGTGGGCTTAATATACCTGGTAATTGACATGGGTTTTGTATTTGCAAAACAATTTACGATAAATTTCGTAATAAAAAGTTAAAGAGAATTAAAAATTTTTTTGAGCGGTTATTAAAGCGGCTTATCGGGATGTGCAGCATTGTATTCTTCAAGCATCTGGCGGGTAGTTTTTGTGCTGCCATCGTGGCTCCAGCCGGGAGGCTGTAAAAAATAATTGATGCCTTTTTTGACAGAACCTGAGGAAAAAGCTTTTTTAAAAAGATCACTCCATGTTTTGAAAGCAACGACTGCGGGATTAAAAGATTCAATATTTCTGGTTAAACCATAACGCGGGCGTTCTTCTTCATTTTTAAATGTGCCGAACATCATGTCCCAGATAATTAAAATGCCTGCATGGTTTTTATCGAGATATTTTAAATCGCTTCCATGATGCACACGATGATGAGAAGGCGTATTGAAAATTGCTTCAAACCATTTTGGCATTTTGTTGATGGTTTCTGTGTGGATCCAGAATTGATAGATCAAACTGATTTGCTGCATGAACAAAACCCAGATTGGATCAAAGCCAACGAATGGCATCCATGCCCAAAACAGAAATGCGCCTGTTGCATTGCCTGTCCATGTTTGCCGCAATGCTGCAGCGAGATTATAATGTTGCGATGAATGATGAACGACATGGCTCGCCCAAAAATAATTCACGTGATGGCTGACGCGATGAAACCAGTAATAAGAAAAATCATCGGCGAGAAAAAGCAAAACCCAGAACCACCAGGTGCTGTAATCAAGCGTAAAGATTCTGAATTTATAAATGAGCGTGAACAATCCCCAGATCATCGCTTTCGTCACAAAGCCGACAAGCACGTTGCCGATGCCAAGGCCCAAACTGGTGAATGTATCTTTTGTTTCGTAAGGATATTTATTTTCTTTGTGAGTGAACCATGCTTCTATAGAAAGCAAAATGACAAAACCCGGAATAGCATAATATAATATGGCAGCAGGCATGAAAGAAATTTGAAGTTCTGAGTTAATAGTTCAGAGTTGCCTGAATTTTTAGCTCGTTGCTTGAATTCAAATTTACAAATATTCTAAAATAAAGCCTAAGTTCTATGGAGACTAGGTAATAAGTATATAGGGGTTGAATCATTACATTCAAAAACAATTGAGAAAAGAACTACTTACTTTTATTTTGGTTAGACCGATTAACATTAGGTCAACAAATATTATGAAATGAATAAACCTACAATCTTTGCAATTAGTGCAGTTGCTATTATAATTGTAGTAATTATTGTTGCTAATATTTCCGATTTTTTTTATACTCGGAAAATTGTAAATAATATCAACGATAAAGGTAAATTGATAAGATTGAGTTATATGAAGCACTTGCAAATGATTCTAATCAAACTATAAAAATCTTAGATTCATCAACATTAAATAATATTCAGGAGATTTTAAAATTAGATACTGAATTTGTCCCTGATAGACCTAATATACAAACTGGGTTTGTAGATATTTTTATTTATAAAAAAGAAAGTAAAATAAAAATAACAGCATTAAATACAAAATATAGCGGATGGCTTATTGTAATTGGAAATAATTATTATAAAAATGATTCTCTTATTAATTCATTAATTACAGGGAGAAGATTCAAGAACAATTGAATAATGAATTCGTAATTTACCTAAATAATAAAGCCCCGCTGTAGAAACAGCCGGGCTTTTGGTTTTTTGAATCTGATTAAGTGCGTTGCGAAAATAATTACTTTTCGTCAACATTGATAGAAAAATTAATTTTCTTTTTATCTTTTAGAAATGGCTCTAATTTTTTTAATTCTTCAGCAGACTGTGGCTTTCCATTAATGAGTAGATTCCCGTCTTTCAGCTCGACAGAAAGCTTGCTATTTTCAGAAAACTTTTCTTTTTTTAGTTCTTCAACAAGACCTTGCAATCCTTCATCAAAAGATTTGTCATCAAGTGTCATGCTCACTGTCGCATCGCCTGATTCTTTCACCTGAGAAATTTTCATTTCAATTTTCTTTGTTCCGGTAACAGCTTCAGATTTTGTGTGATGCAATGTTGCCAACGTAGGAGCAATCACCAATGAAACAATCGACATCAATTTAATAAGGATATTCATTGATGGTCCTGACGTGTCTTTAAAAGGATCGCCTACCGTATCACCTGTTACAGATGCTTTATGCGGCTCAGATTTTTTATAATACATCTGGCCATTTATTTCAACACCTTTTTCAAAAGATTTTTTTGCGTTATCCCATGCGCCACCTGCATTGTTCTGGAACATTCCCATTAATACACCGCTAACAGTTGCACCAGCCAAAAATCCACCAAGCGCTTCTGGCCCGAGAATAAATCCCATAATTAACGGAGCTAAAATGGCAATAGCTCCCGGCAAAACCATTTTTTTGATAGAAGCCTCAGTAGAAATAGCAACGCATTTATCATATTCAGGTTTCCCTGTTCCTTCCATGATGCCGGGGATAGTGCGAAATTGCCTTCTCACTTCTTCCACCATCGCCATTGCAGCTTCGCCAACGGCACGGATAGCGAGAGATGAAAATATAAATGGAATCATTGCGCCAACAAAAAGGCTTGCTAATACTTTTGCTTTATAAATATCAATGCCATTAATTCCGGCAACTCCGACGAACGCTGCGAATAATGCAAGCGCTGTTAATGCAGCAGATGCAATGGCAAAACCTTTCCCTGTTGCTGCAGTTGTGTTACCTACAGCATCAAGCACGTCTGTTTTTTCACGAACATCTTTTGGGAGCTCGCTCATTTCTGCAATGCCACCGGCATTATCTGCAATCGGGCCGAATGCATCAATGGCTAATTGCATAGCAGTTGTTGCCATCATGCCTGCTGCGGCAATAGCAACGCCATATAATCCGGCACAAGCATAAGAACCCCAAATGCCACCTGCAAGAACAAGTATCGGTAAGCAAGTGGATTCCATTCCCATTGCTAAACCACCGATGACATTTGTTGCATGCCCGGTTCCTGATTGACGGATGATGGTGAGCACAGGGCGCTTACCCATAGCTGTATAATATTCCGTGATAATGCTCATTAATGTTCCTACCACAAGACCCACAGCTATAGCACCAAGGACGCCCCATTTTGTAAATTCATGGCCACGCAAAACCATCGTGTCGGGTAAAATGTATGATACTAATCCAACACATGCGATTGCTGTTAAAACTATGGAGCCCCAGTTGCCCATGTTCAATGCTTTCTGAACATTGTCAGTACTAATCCCTGCAGAATCACTCACACGAACGAAGAAAGTTCCGATGATTGAAAATAAAATTCCTACGCCTGCAATCATCATTGGCAATAAGATAGGAGCCATGCCACCAAAATTATCTGTTGATATAGTTTCTTGCCCAAGAACCATTGTTGCTAAAACCGTAGCCACATAAGAACCGAAAAGGTCTGCGCCCATACCTGCAACATCGCCTACATTATCACCTACATTATCTGCAATGGTAGCCGGATTTCGAGGGTCATCTTCAGGAATGCCTGCTTCAACTTTACCAACTAAGTCTGCGCCAACGTCAGCAGCTTTTGTATAAATTCCACCACCAACACGAGCAAACAAAGCGATTGATTCAGCACCCAGAGAAAAACCAGTAAGTACTTCAATCGTTCTAAGCATTTCTTCTGAGTTCACTGCAGCATCTGGCGCAAATATTTGTTTGAGGATAATAAACAATCCACCAAGACCGAGAACAGCAAGACCTGCAACACCAAGACCCATTACTGAGCCTCCGGTAAATGAAACAGCTAATGCTTTGCTCAGGCTTGTGCGAGCTGCCTGAGCAGTGCGCACATTTGCTTTTGTGGCACTACGCATTCCTATGTATCCCGCAGTTGCACTGAGCACAGCGCCAATTACAAACGCAAGTGCAATCACCCAGCTTGAATGGGGATTGCTCCAGCCCATCAGGCCAAGCAACAATGCAGCGATAATAACGAAATAGCTAAGAATTTTCCATTCTGCTTTTAAGAAAGCCATTGCTCCTTCAGCAATGTATCTGCTGATTTCCTGCATGCGGTCATTGCCGGCATCTTGTTTGGAAACCCACGAAAATTTCACAAAAGTGTAGAGGAGACCGATGACCCCCATGACAGGAACGAGATAAATCAATTTTTCCATATTAGCTGTAGTTCTTATTAAAATTTCAAGGACGGCAAAAATAGGGTAAAAACCAACAAAATGCGAGAAAAGAAATGGAATATTCAGCAGCAAGTCGATGCGGGATTTGCATGGCTTAACTTATTTGGGACATAATGAAATATGATTTACTAATAAAATAGATTTAATTGCGTTTCGTTTATATCTTATCTCTTTTTGAGCTGAAGAATTTTTGTTCAGCTTGCAACGAAACCGTTAAACTATCCGTCTTACTTTAACAGAAACTGATTTTGAAAACTGTACTCATATCCGGAATTCTATTTCTTATTTCAGTAAGTGTGAAGGCGCAATGCTCTACCATTGGGCAAACACCTGCTACTGCTTTTCCGGTTTGTGGCACGGATACCTTTACTCAAACTACCGTTCCGGCCTGTAATAATGGTACGGTACAAACATTCTGTAATGATGGTGTAGGATATCAGGCACTTAATCCTTTCTGGTATCAGTTCACTTGTTTTCAATCAGGCACGCTGGGTTTTTTGATTACTCCTGCGATTCTCACCGACGATT
>DATGIX010000045.1:0-33282 GCA_035295505.1 Puia sp.
ATTAAAAAGACCATCTTCCCTTTCTTGTGGAATTGAAAAACCATTTCTCGAACCATATACTTTCTTATTTAAGTATTCTGAAACAACGTATACGTCAAGAAAATAAGCATATCCATTATCAATTATTGGGTATGCAAAAATACTGTTTACTCGTGCGATGCTTTTTCCACTGCCGACAACTCTTGAATTTGCGCAGTAATACACATAGTGATTTCTCCGATTATTTGTTTTTTGAGTCTTTGTTATATAACAATGAAACGGCTGATTGCTGACAGAAAAACTCTTTTCTCTTTCTTCGGAAAGATTCTGATACAAATCATTAACAACAGCAAGTTCTTGGCTCTCCGTGTCGTAAACTTCAATATAAGGCAAATCACCACATAAATAGTAAACAAGACAGTGCTGCATAATTAATTCGGCAATTTCTGAAACAGATTTTGTAGAATTATTTCTAATTGAATCATTATAACAATCAGATAACTCAATAGTAGTTTTTCGCTCTCTTACTTCCGTAACATCGTTGGTTATTAATGAAACTTCTTTTTCTGTATCGAATGAAATTTCTCTATACTTCCATATGCCTTTATCAACAAAATAGCTTTTGATTAATAGCTTCCTGAAGCCTGCCAATATTGTAAACCTCCCAATTCCCTTGCAGCCAAATTCTTCTTTATTTTTGTGGCTATACGCTGTCTTAAAAGACTCTAAATTTGGATCTGTAAAACCTTCGCCGTTATCAATAACCTTAAAAGAAGAAATTGTTTTGAAATTTGACGGGAACAAAGTATTCGCTTGTATCGCTTCACCACGAAAGACTTGAATTTGGATTTTTTTATTTTGCTTAGAAATATCTTTTGTCAATTTTAAGCTAATAATTGAATTGACGACGCTCTCAAATAACGGTAATAAAAAGTCACTTGGCTTTAAATCTATTTCACTGACGATATTTTTAACTGGCAAATCCATTTTACAATAATAGCTTTTTTGTAAATCTTCTACCAAGAATCATTATTACTCTTCTTTTCATTTAAAATATTATCACAATTTCTTTGGCTTCAATATTCCCTTCTCCTCACCTTCCAATCTCCGCTGCACTTTCTTTACATCTTCAACGGTAGGCAATGCTTCTGGCTGAACGCCGCGTTCCTTCAGCATTTTGCGCACTGCAAGATTATTGTCAATATGTTCTTTGCTGATGGCATCACCACCCTGCAAATCTTTTTCAAGCACATTATGGCTGGTAAGTTCTGTTGCAAAATCTTTTGCTTTGATGGTGAGCGTTGGCAAAAAATCTGCCAACGGTCTGCTGCCCGGCACGCCCAGCTTGCGTTTCATATCGTTGGTATTAAAGCCACCAAATAAGGCATGGTCGCCTCTTGAGCGGATGGCAGCAAAACCTTTATCATCCACGCCACGCTCATAAATAATGCCCGATAATTTTTTCTCTGCTTTCGAAAGTTTTTCCCTCGCAGCCACTCTTGCCACATCAAGCAAGCGCTGCTCAATAATTTCCTGCTTACGGGTTTGTACAGCAAAATAAGTTTGTGCAAAAGCAATCGCGGGTTTTGCAGCATCGCCATTTTGAGCCACAAGATAACACGCATACCTTGTGAGAGCGATATCCTGTATTTCTCTTTCGGCACCACTTCCTACCTGGACCATTTTCGTGAAATCACGAAAATGGTCTGTAGCTCGCTCACCGGCATTTTCACAAGATTTTTTCGCTTTGTCAATTGCGTTAAAAAAATTTTCCCAACGGCTATAATCTAATATAGGTTGCAACTCTCTTGCGCTCCAACATTCAATGCCTTTATAATCGTAACAGGCTTGTTGAAACTTTGTAAATAATTCTGATATTAATTCTTTTTTCATGGCTAAGTTTTTAATACCATAAATATATTGATTTTTTGAGTACTACTAAATAATTTAGCACCAATTTGTGCACATAAAAACTTTAAGTCAATGCCTGAGATTTCTCACTCGCCACCACTCTTAGATATTTCAACCCCGAATTGCTCCGCTCGAAATGACGATGGGCAATAGCAACTCGCATATTGTAAAGAGTGCAAGGAAGATTTATTATTCATCTTTCGCAATCAGCGGCTTTGACGGATCAACGGCTAACCAAAGCAAAGCGCCGATGAATAATGCGGCGGCGATAATGTATAAAGGAATGTTGAAACTATGCGTGGAGTCGGCAATCTTGCCGAATATAATAACAATGAGAAAAGCGGCTAACTGCCCGCAGAAATTCATGATGCTCGAAACTGTTGCGGCTCTGTTGCCGGCGATGTCCACGCAGGCTGAGAATGCAGGTACGCCATGAATTGCCTGAAAAAAAACGCCGATGATCATCAATGCAAGAATGATGTTGTGATTGGATGTGAATGTTTGTGCAATAATTGTGCAGCCCATTATGCATAGCACAGCGACACCAAAAAAACTTCTGCCCACTCTGAGCCCTTTTCTTTTCACGAGCCAATCGCTTATATAGCCGCCAAGCAGGCAACCGATGATTGCTAATGAATATGTCCATGAAAATGCAGAACGCATTTCATTTTCTGAAAAATGTTTTCCTTCCTGCAAATACACAGGCATCCAAGCAAGGAAAAAATAATTAGAGCATTGTGATGAAGAAAATGCTGTGACTAATGCGAGCAGGCTGCGGCTTGCAAAAATTTTTTTCCATGGAATGCGCTGACGATGCTCGTAAAATCGCCGGTTGGTTTCTATCAATGCTCTTTCTTCTGTTGAAATTTTTTTCATCTCCGACGGATTGTTGCGAAACCACATCGCGCAAACAATCACCCACACCACACCAACAAATGCATTTACAAAAAATGTAGTGCGCCATCCATATGACTGCGCGATCATCACTACAATAATCGGTGCAACAGCAGCACCAATATATTGCCCTGCAATGGCAATGGATAATCCTCTTGAGGTTTCTGATTTCGGAAACCAACGCGATACTGCTGCGGCAGTATTTGGAACCGATCCCGCTTCTCCTGCGCCAAATAAAAAACGAATGATAATTAACGAGACGAACCCAGTTGCCAACCCTGTAAGCGCTGTGAACAATGACCACCATAAAACTATGCGGATGAAAATGGCTCTTTGCCCGATACGATCGCCCCAAATACCGGAAGGAATTTCAAACAGCGCATAAGACAAAGAAAACGCTCCGAGCATATAACCAAACTGCGTGTTGCTCAAATGAAAATCTGATTTGATCCTCACTCCTACCAATGAAATGCTGATCCTGTCGAGATAAGTGATGATCATCAACAGGCATAAAAAAATAACGATGCGATAACGATAGGGAAATGTATTGCTTGCAATCATTGTATGACTTTAAAGTTATTTGTTCTTCATGAATGCGCAAGATTTGTGGTTCATTTATTTTTGAGCATTTGTTACTTTTTGAAATCAACAAACGGAGCTTTCAGCAGATTTGTTTATGCTAACTTAGTTTCAAAATTTTTTATGAAGATTATCGAAAAACCTAAGCCGGGAGAATATCCGCCATATGCGGAAATGTACATCAAGCTGATCCCGGGCGATGGCAATCTATCAAAACATCTCGCAGATAATCTTGAAGCAACAAAAAAATTCATCCTTTCTTTACCGGAAGAAAAATTAAGCTATCGCTATGCTGACGGAAAATGGGACATCAAAGAAGTGATGCTCCACATTATTGATGATGAGCGGATTTTCGCTTATCGGATTTTGCGGTTTGCAAGAAACGACAAAACGGAATTGCCTGGATTTGAACAAGATGATTTTGCAAAATATTCATTTGCGAATAGAAGAAGCATTCAAACTATTTTTGAAGAATTCGAAAGCGTTAGGCGGGCAACCATCACTTTAATTGACAGCCTTGAAGATGAAATTTTAATGAACCAAGGAACCTGCAACGGTTATCAAACCAATGTGCGCTCATTAGCTTATCATCTTGCCGGACATGAATTGCATCATATCAATATTATCAAAGAGAAATATTTGTAATCAAAACACCTCTTCAATCACAAGGTTTGCTGAGTTAAAAACAAAACTATCATCAACTTTTTTGTGCATTAATAATTTTGCTAACGGTGCGTTCGGAGATAAAAATAAAATTGATTTATTATCAACCATCTGTTTGCCCAATCCTGCAGCAATGAAAAATGAAATATCCGGACATTGCACAAATGTTCCTGCATTAATTTCAGTATATACTTTGTTAGCGTCAATGGACTGAAGAATTGAAAGCTCTTTTAAATTTTCTGCAAGCTGTCTCGCATACATGTCCTGCTCCAACTGACCCATTGCCCTCGCCGTTTCATATTTATCGCCGACCGTGCTTTTCTCTTCCTGATTAGTGATCTCCCTTGCGTTTTCAATAGCTTTTCGTGCCACGTCTGCCCGATGCTCAATAATCTCCTGACAGAAATGTTTGAGTTTATTCTTGAATGCTATTTTCTCCTGATGATTCATCAAAAATTATTTATTGAGCAACCGTCTGTGATAATTGATCTGGCCAAGATGATAATCCAGATGTCCATATAAATGAATCAGAAACCATTGAGTTGTCATTTCTTTCCCAAAAACATTGATGGGATAAATTTTATGGAGTTCTTCATCAGTCAAATTCCTCAATGCATGCTTCACCGCAGTTAAAGTTTCTTCAACACTTTTCACAAGATCGGTGACCGGGATATTTTTATCAGAAAATTCTTTTTCTCTGACTCGCTCATATGGAATATTTCCCAACATCTTGCCTATAAAATGCTTAATGTTACCAACCAAATGCAAGCATAAATTGCCGCCGCTGTTTGAAATGCCGTCAGCAGTTTTCCACAAATCAGCTTCATTGGTGTATGATTTTATTTCCTGCATCAATTTGTTCAGGTCTCTTTCAAAAAGTTCCGATAGTTCCTGTGTAATCATAATTCGATTTTAAAATGTGTCTGAAAATTTTATATAGAATGCTCTGTAATATTAATCAGCTCTGCTATGGTTTTCCAGTTCCGGGTTGTTGCTGAAAGTTTTAACTTGCTCTCGAAAAAATTATTATGCAGTTTTGTTTTCCCATAACCGTTCGGGCAAAACAAATAAATATTTTTTCCTGAAATCACAAACTCATCAGGTGCATATTCTCCTTTAATTCTTTCTATATTTTCTTTTGTTGGGATATCGGATAAAAAAGTAACGTGCAGAAAATTGATATCTTCTTTTCTTTTTAACAGAAATGGATTCTTATTGAAAACTTCTTTTAATTCATCCGGGTCCTTCACCAGAACAGGCACTTCAAATTTTGTGGATTTAAGAATCGCTTCAGCAATTTTTTCCTCAAGTGCAGCATGTGAAGATTTCTTAGATTGAAAAACCACATTTCCGCTTTGAATATAAGTCTGTGCATTTTTAAAACCTGCATCTTCATATATTTTCTTCAAAGTATCCATCTTGATCATTTTGCTGCCGCTCACATTAATGCCACGAAGAATTGAAATGTATATGCTCATAATATAGATTACTGACATGCAAATTACAACTGTTACGATTAAATCAGATGTGCCATGTCCGAACAAAATCAGGAAAGTTGGGGAAGAGATCAACCATTGCGTGAATAGCCATTACGAGCCAGAGATTTTTTGTTCTGCTATAAACAACACCCAGAAAAATTCCTGCAATGCTCATGTAAGCAATAGTGTAGGAAGCAAAGAAAAGAAAAGGCAAATGCTCATCGATACCTTCGCTGGCCGCACCGCGCAGATACAAACCCGGTGCATGCACCAATCCAAAAATAATCGCAGAAACAACAATGCCACCTGTTGTTGATTTTAAAAGCACAGATAATCTCGATTGTAATAATCCGCGAAAGAAAAATTCTTCAATCAATCCGGCATCAAAAAGCAGATAAAGAAAGCAAAAGGGCAATCCTTTTATTAATTGCGCTGAGCTAAACTGTCCTCCCCGCAAAGGCTTACTTCCATTTCCAAGAAAATATTGAAATAATAATGCTGCGATGGAAAGTGCAATAAAAATCATTACTGATTTTTTGCTAAATAATTTCAGTGCAACATTTTTCAAACCAAAATCATCAAGAGAAAAACCAAAAGTTTTATAAATGAGAAATGGAACGATGACAAAAAACAATAGCTTTCTCAAAAAAATCATCAAGCTGTTGATCTGCTCTTTTGCGATCCATTCTTTCGGCAGCATTTGATTGATGAGCGTGCCTCCGTAAGTAATGTAGAAGATGATCCAGATAATAAGAACAATCAAAAACCAGATTTCATTTTTGAATGCGGGTTTATGAACTGGTTCCTGCAAATTTTTTGTGAGCAGCCATGCCACCAAAGAGAATCCTATCCCGAGGATAAAAAATACAGTCAGAAAATTATTGACCGGTTCCTGAAAAGAAAAATGCAGGTGCAATACCGCAACTGCATAAACGAGCAAATAAAAAAAGATGTATTTAGTTTTCAAGATTGACATCAGGCATTATTATACACTTTATAAATTCCTTCGCGCACAGGCTTACCTTTCTCACTGCAAATAAATTCAAGCACATCTGCAAGCTGCTCGGGCTTCACCCAGTTTTCAGGGTTTGCATCAGGCATGCTCTTCCTATTAATGGCAGTATCAATTGTGCTGGGCACAACGACAGATGCGACTACATTCGTTCCTTTATTTTCTTCATTGATAAAATCTGCGAGCTTGAAAAGCAAAGATTTCGCCAATGCATAAGCTGTCAGATCTTTTCCTTGTGCAGGATTGATAGCAGGCCTTGCTCCTATGAAAACCAATCTGCCATATCCATTTTGCTGCATGTGCGCAATGAGTGGTCTTGCTAAGAAATAAGCTGTTTCAAAATTGAGGGAAAACTGTTTTTGGATATCCGTTCCCGTTGTTGCAGTCACGTTGCCCATAGCAAAGCCACCAACCAACATCAGTGCGCCATCTATTTTTTTACGGTTTACAATAACAGATTTTACAAAATTTTCCGTCTCACTTTCATTGGTGAGGTTCACCGAATGAAATTCAAAATCCTTATTACCTTTTGCAAATCCCAAATGATCGTCTTTCCCATCTACAGCAATGACGGCATATCCTTCATCCAAAAATTTTTTTACACTGGCTGTTCCTAAATTTCCGTTTGCTCCGGTTAGTATGATTGTTTTCATGCTTTTATTTTGATCAGCTAAGTTAACTCTATTCAGTTTTCAAATAAACTGCAGTTTTTCATTTTTGTACACCGGCTGACAAATAAAGACCCGATCACTTAGACAAACCAACTATAAACTGAAAATACCAAACTATGAATTGCTCCTTCTTATTTACCTGCTGGCGAACTATTTTTCTGCAATTAAATTCAGATTTAATCCTATGCTGATAAAATTTTTGCAGGAAATGCAAATAAGGTAAAACACGACCTGATATTATTAAAATACAATTCTACTCAAATCAGATGAAAAGTTTTTTTGCAAAAAACAATTTTAAAAAATAACGCCTTGCAAAAATCAATTTCAAAACACTTGTTAACTGAAATAGCTTCGACAAGCCGACATGAAACAGTTCTTCTCATCACCTTAAAATCCCTTATATGCGTATCAACCTACATCTGCTAAGAGTAATTTTCGGGATCACGTCCATCCCGCTTTTTTGCATGCTGACCGGATGCGCTCATTATTATAAAATCGGGCAAGACACAAAAGAAACCGTCATACCTGCAATGAACACGCCTAAGTATGAGCATCGTTATTTCATATTACGAAACGGAGGCAACGCTTATTATATGAATAACATTCTACTGAGCGATGATAAAAAAACAATCACATGCAAAATAGACACTTTATCAGATGCTCATCTTCTGCATCTGAGAAATGGCAGGGGCGGTCATGAAAGATATAAGGCATCCAAATCTGAAGCAGCTGTGCTAAATGAGGTTCATCTATACATTGCCACGGACACATCTGTCAGATTAGGAAATAATTATTCATTTGGGATTGATAAAATAGAAAAAATAGAAGTGATTGAAAAGAATAAAGGCAAAACTACTGCCAGCTATGTTTTAGGAGGCGTCGCCATCACAGCTTCCATTTTTGCGATTGTTGTTGTCATTATCGCTGCAACCAAAAGCTCCTGCCCTTTTGTGAGCGCATATGACGGCACATCCATGAAACTGCAAGGCGAAATTTATGGAGGCGCCATTTATCCGCAGTTGTGCAGAAATGATTATCTCAAACTGAATATGGCGCCGACTGAATCAGGAAAACTTCAATTGCAGATAAGCAATGAGCTGAAGGAAAAACAATTTACTGATGTTGCAGAGCTCATGGTCATCACGCATAAAAAAGATGTGACGATAGCAGCAGATGAAAACGGCAACCTTCATTCTATATCAAATCCTATTCTTCCTTCATCTGCAACAGTTGCAGGAAAAGATGTGATGACACTAATAAAAAATCAGAATGATAATCTGAGTTTCAATTTTGATGACACATCTAATTCCGGAGAAAATAATAATACACTTCATCTCTCATTCGAAAACCCGCTTAAGAAAAAATCTGCAAAGCTGGTGCTCAGATTAAAAAATTCTTATTGGCTTGATATGGTGTATGGAAAATTCACACAAGGCTTTGGAAAATATTATTCAAAATTTATTCAGAAACAAAGCTCCACACCGATTGAAAAATTGCAACAATGGAAAAAAGAACAGCATCTCCCACTTCAGATTTCACTGCAAACAGAACAAGGATGGCAGGAACAGCAGAACCTGACATTAGTTGGCCCGGTTGCAACCAGAGAAATGGCAATCCCAATTGACCTCGGTAATATGAAAGATGACAAAATCAATCTGCAATTGAATGCAGGTTTTATGTTCTGGGAAATAGATTATGCCGCAATAGATTTTTCTGATGATGCAGATATTCATGTAAGCAAGCTTTTGCCATTGAATGCGATTGATGAAAAAGGCAATGATGTAACGCAATTGCTTTCCAAAGAAGACGGGAATTATCTGGAACAACCTGAAATCGGGGATGCGACAGTGATTAATTATGATTATACGCCTGTGAAAGATTCAAGCAAAACACAAACTTTCATTTTGCATGCCAAGGGTTATTATGAACATGTTCGCGAATACACCAATGCAGCTAACATTAGTTTTCTGAAGCAGTTCAGACAGCCCGGTGCGATGTCTGATTTTAGCATGAGGCTTTACAAACAAGCCATGAACGCAGACGTGAATGCGCTCGTGAAAAAGTAATGAAATCAATTATCAAAGAATCTTTCAACTCAATTATTATGGAACAGATACTAACAGCACCTTCTAAAAAAATACAATATCTGCGACACATTGAATATGTTCTTCCTGCAGAAAATTTCCATTCACAGAAAACAAACAGAATAGAAAAATTTCTCGTGATGACCGCAAAACAGATCAGCCTTTTTTATTTCGCCTGCGTGATCATCAAAAAACCTTCATTGATCATTAAAACATTTCGTGAGCTTAAAAAACTCCACAAACAAACATGGGGAACGCAGGCTCATAAAATGTATAAAGTGGATGGCAGGTATTATAATAATCTTTACAATCCCGGCTGGCCTTCATCTTCATACAATTCATTTTTGAAAGATGAATTAAGACGCCATGCCTTTCCGTTAGATTATACAGGAAAATTAAGCCTCGTGTTTTTTGCTATCACCAGAAAATGCCCTTTGCGCTGCGAGCATTGTTTTGAATGGGATAATCTCAATCAAAAAGAAACATTCACCAAGGACGAGCTGATAAAAATTGTTGATTTATACCAACAGCAGGGAGCACTTCAATTTCATTTCAGTGGTGGTGAGCCGATGGTTCGCATTCATGATTTGGTGGAAGTAATCCGTTATGCAAAAGATAAAAGCGAATGTTTTGTGCTCACTTCTGGTTTCAATCTAACTGACGTGAATGCAAAGCGATTGAAAGAAGCAGGATGCAAAGGTGTTGTTGTGAGCATTGATCATTATATTCCTGAATTGCACAATGGCTTTCGTCATCATACAAATATTTTTCAGCAAGCGACAGAAGGAGTGCGTGCAGCGCTACATGCAGGGCTTGTTGTAACCATAAGCGTTTGCGTGACAAAAGCTTTTTTAGATGGAGGCCATCTGATGCCATACATGAAATTCGCAAAAGAATTAGGCGTTCATTTTGTTCAATTGCTCGAACCAAAAGCAATCGGCCATTATAACGGAAAAGATGTGTTATTGGAAGAAGCGCATGTGCAGCAACTGGAAATGTTTTTCAAAACCATTAATCAAAATAAAAAGTTCGAAGATTATCCTTTTGTGATGTACCATGGCTTTCATCAACGGCGTGTGGGTTGCTATGCAGGAAGCCGCAGCATTTATATTGACAGCGCCGGCGACGTGAATGCATGCCCGTTCTGCCACACAAAATCCTATAATGTAGGAAATGTGATCAGAGCAAAAAATAAAACTGCTCCGCCGAAAGAAAATCTTTGTCCGCGATATGGGAAAATTGCCTGATGTTGTCAAAATCTATCAGAACATCTGTAAACTGAAAACATATAAGTATCAATTCATCATTTTAAAATTTTTTTCTCGATAGTAGATTGTTCTTAAATTTTTTAACTACCTAAAATTTTCGTTATGAAAAAAGTAATTCCTTTAATGATCATGTTTTGCCTTCTTGCCAATTTTATACATGCGCAAGTTTCTTTTGGAGTTCAGGCTGGCGTTTCTCTCGCATCCTACAAAGCTTCGAACGAGGGGGTATCTGCTACTTCAAAAACAAAAGCCGGCTTTAGTGGAGGCTTTGTAGCTTCCATTGATATTAGCAATGGGCTAAGCTTCCGTCCCGAGTTAAACTTTCTCCAAAAGGGCGGTACTGTAAAAGAGAATGATGTGACAGATAAACTGACCTTGAACTATCTTGAACTTCCTTTAAACTTCACTTACCATGTAAAGCTTGGGGAGGGCAAATTATTTTTCGGATTAGGCCCGGTGCTGGCTTATGGATTATCAGGCACTGACAAAAACTCCGAAAATCCTGAGGACTATAAAATCAAATTCGGCAATAGTGATGATGCCGATTTAAAACCACTGGAAATCGGAGGCAACGTGTTAGCCGGTTATCAGCTTGGCAATGGATTATTCCTTGCTGCCAATTATAATTTCGGCCTTAATAATATTTCGCCTGCTAGCGACATCAAAGATCACAACAGATATTTTGGTATAAGACTGGGATTTATGTTTGAAACCAAGAAAGCAAAATGATTTCGCTTAGTACCAAATCAAGCCGCTAATCAGGAAATAAAGTTTTATCAATTCCGGGAATGATGCGCAATGCATTTTTATAATAAATTTTTTTCAACACATCATCACTTAATCCAAGCCCATACATTCTCCAGAACGCGTGGTATTTTTTATGATAAGGAAAATATTCGTCTGTAGTTTCCAGCACCCTGAAATAAGTTGCATATTCGGAAGGCACCCAACTGTCTTTGCCAAACAAAATCCTGTCCTGATATTTTTCAAAGAATTTTTTTGCAGTAATGGGTTGCCTTCCGATTTCAGCTATGATCGCTCCGAACTCAACAACCACATTTGGGAGTGCTGTGAGCAAACTGTCAAGCGCAGGAAGATTATTGGAAAGCCATCCGAAATGCGCTGCAATAAAAGTAGTATGCGGATGACGTTTAAAAATATTATGCTGTTCTGCAATCAGTGTGTCCCATGACGGAAGGCCTTTTTGATAATAGCTGCGATCAGGATGCGTTGTCACTTCCAGCCAACGTTCATTATTTTCGTCAACTGCATCCCAAAAACTTTTAGGGTCAGCAGAATGAATAAGCACAGGGATATGAAGCTCTCCACATTTCTCCCAAATTGCATCGAGCCTCGGATCATCGATGCGAATGAAATGATCGTGCTCATCTTTAAAATCCAATCCCAGATCCTTATAAATTTTCAGCCCGCACGCACCCGACTGAACATCTTTCTCCAATTCTTTCACAGCTTTTTCTGTCCATCCATTCTCGCCGAAACCGACAAAAGAAATATTAGTAAATAATTTAAGCCGCTTCGCATTTGTTTGTGCAATGTGCTGAATACTTTTCACGAGATAATCATTCCCGTTCACATCAAACCCACCATTCCGGCCAAGAGAAGTTTTATAACTCTTGCCACTCAGGTTAATCATCACAGCCATATTCAGGTTGTCCATATCAGTGAATAACCCTGCGAGGTTTTGATTCGGCACATCCCATTGATGATTGTGCACATCAATAAACGGGAATTTTGCGTGGGTTACAACATGCTGAGGAACTACCAGTGTTGACTTAGGCTCATACTTCTCAAAATCCATGTGCTTCGATGATTGGGTGCATGCATAAAAGCAATTCAATATCAAAAGAGAAAAAGCAATAAAATTCTTCATAAGTTTCAATTGAGCTATGAAAGTATTATCAGCAAAAGTAAATCAGAAACCGGTGAGCAATGTTAACAGATTTTTTTGTTTCGGGCGATAGTAATTCTATTCGTCATCGTTGCAGCTTGTCCGCCGCGGCGGATCGCACTCTTGTGCTGCAACAATGCTATTCAGCTTCATAAACTGCAAATGCGAAAAAATATAATCACCGTACGAAAGCAACAGCTTTCGTAACTTTAGTTGATTGACTGACTGTATCTGAGAAAATTCTTATTCCGGGCACACTGATCTTGTTCATCATTAATTTGTTCATCATGAAAATATTAGAATCTAATGTAACTATTATGACGAAAGACATGAGCAAATCGATTTCATTTTATGAATCCATCGGATTTACATTAAAGCAAAGATGGGGAGATTTTTATGCGCAGGTCGCTGCTCCTGGAATCATCATCGGGCTACATCCTGCAAACGCAAACACTGCAGTCAATACTTCAGAAAACATTTCCATCGGTTTCACTGTTGACAATTTTGAAGAAGCCAAATCTTTGCTTTTTTCTCTTTCAATAGCAGCAAAAGCAAGAGATGAGGAAGGCGGTCAATTTCTTCATTTCGCTGATCCAGATGGAAGTTCTCTCTATTTCATAAAACCAAAATGGCAATAGCCGATTTATTATTATGCAAAATATTTTTTCAGGCAAAATCATCAGGGCATGGCTCGTTGTAGGCACATTGGACATTACAGCTGCATGTCTTCAGGTCTATATTAAGTTTGGCAGAGGACCGAGCACCGTTCTAAGGTATGTTGCCAGTGCAGTTTTTGGACAAGATGCCGCCACAGATAAATCAATGATTTTTTGGGGGCTGCTCTTTCATTATATCGTTGCACTTTCCTTCACAATACTTTTCTTTTTGCTTGCTGCAAAATTTCCTTCACTGCTGAAACAAAAAATATTAAACGCCATAGTATACGGAGCTTTTATGTGGGCATTTATGCAGTTTGCAGTCCTTCCATTCACAAAAATCCCTCACCGCCCGGTCATCTTCTTTAATGCACTAATCGCCATTGGCATTTTGGTCGTCTGTATTGGCATTCCGCTCACCTATTTTGCAGCCACAAAAAAAGTCAATAAATAAACAAGACCCATTGTCCAATGTTTCAATGCTCAGTTGTTATTATTGAAATAATAATTGCGAAAAGCCTTGTAATATTACAAATGCTTTGCATTTCATGGAACAACAAGAGTTAATACCACATCTTTTCAGGACTGAGTACAGGAAAATAACCGCAGTGCTATGTAAACTTTTCGGCATTGAACATATTGAGGTTGCAGAAGATATTGCGAGCGACACTTTTTTAACAGCCTCCGAAACCTGGGGATTAAAAGGAATTCCACCAAACCCAACTGCGTGGCTTTATAATGTGGCAAAGAACAAAGCTAAAAATCACCTGAAGCGAAATTCAATTTTCGAAAATAAAATTTCAGTTGAATTAAAGAGAGCAAAGACACGTGTAAATGATGTTGAAATAAATCTTTCAGAACAAAACATCAACGACAGCCAGTTGCAGATGATGTTTGCCATTTGCCATCCATCTATTCCTGCAGAAGCACAAATCGGATTATCTCTGAGAATACTTTGCGGTTTTGGAATCGAAGAAATTGCAGATGCATTTTTAAGCAATAAAGAAACAATCAATAAAAGATTATTCAGAGCAAAAGAAAAACTAAGAACTGAGAAAGTAGAAATGGGTCTCCCCAATCTTTCTCAGATTAACGAAAGATTAGAAGCTGTGCTTAGAACTTTGTATTTGCTATTCAATGAAGGATATTATTCTGCTTCACAAAATACAACGCTGCGAAAAGATTTGTGTCTTGAAGCGATGCGCCTGAATTATCTGCTTGTTTCGAATGATTACACGAACAAACCTCCTGCAAAAGCACTTCTTTCCTTAATGTGTTTTCATGCTTCACGGTTTGATGCAAGAATTAATCAGAACGGAGAAATCATTTTATATGATGAACAGGACACTGATCTCTGGGATAATGAACTGATTGCAAAGGGAGAATATTTTTTGAACATGTCGTCGCAGGGAAATGAGATCTCAAAATATCATTTGGAAGCAGCCATCGCATACTGGCACACCAACAAGTCGGATACAAAAGAAAAATGGGAAAATATTTTACAGCTTTATAACAGGTTGCTGCAAATTGAATACTCTCCTATCGCGGCATTGAACAGAACTTATGCACTTGCAAAAGCAAACAGTAAAGAAGAAGCAATCGCGGAAGCGGAAAAATTGAATCTCACAAACAATCATTTGTATTTCTCTTTGCTTGGAGAATTGTATATGCATGTTGACAACAAAAAAGCGGTTTCGAATTTTGAAAATGCATTGAAACTGGCAAAATCAAAATCTGATAAAGCACTTTTGTCAGGTAAAATATCAAAATGCAAAGATTTGCAAACAAAGATTTGATATCGCTCTGTTAATCATTAACAGGAATGGCTTGAATAAGCGATGCTATCACTTTCTTAATCGCATCAAGAGTTGGAATATCTTTCACTTCACCTTTCTCATTTAGTTTTGTGCGGATAAATGAAATCAGCAATTTAGTATCTTCTGATATTTTCGTTCCGATAGCAGTTAAGGTCAAACCAAATGCAGCATGAGCTTTCTCTCCTCCGGAAGCAGCAGTAATCAGCGCAACAGGTTTATCTGAAAATGCAGTAGAGGAAACAGTCCAGTCAAGCGCATTTTTCAATGCGCCGGGCACACCAAATGCATATTCAGGAATGCAAAAGACAACTGCATCTGCATCCGCTATCTGCTGAATGAAGTCCGCAACAGGTTTAGGAATTTCATTGCTGTCATCAAAAGCAGGAATTTTTTCAATCCCTGAAAACATTTCGAATTCTATATTATCCGGAAAAAGATTACCAACTATCCGCAACACAGCGCTTGCAGAAGAGCCGGGGCGAAAGCTGCCTGAAATCCCTAATATTTTGAATTTATTTTTTGCCATTTTCTTGACAAAGATTTTTTTCAAGGCACAATACAATTTTTCCGATCGGACAAAAGGAATTTTTAATTTTTAGAAAGATGCTGCTTGGCCTTATTTTTTCAGCATAATTTTCTTTCCTGTTTTTGCAGATTCGCGAGCTGCTGATAATATCTCAACAACAATCAAGTTATTATTTAATGAAGAAAGATCATTTGTCGATTGAATTTTTCCGTGAAGCACATCGGCGAGATAAGATAAATTATCTGTATACAATGCTGTTTTAACAGGCACATCATAATAATTCACAGTGTCTCGCCTTTGAAGTTTGTTTGCATTCAAAGCATGCAGATAAGATTTTACGCCGAAAACTTCAAAGTCTTTAATGCCAAATGTCCAGTTCCATGAAGCTTCAACAATCCCAACAGCATTCGGATATTCAATCAAAATGGTTGCATCATCATCCACTTTCGGATAAATGTCAGGCTTGATATTTTTAGTGACTGCTGTTACGGATATTGGTTCTTCACCATTCATCATCCATGTCATCAGGTTAGCTCCATAACATCCAAAATCAATGATGGCACCTCCTCCATTTTTTACAGGATCTGTCAGCCACGCTAAAAAATCTTTGCTGCAGCCAATTTCTTTCGGTCCCTGATGTCCCATGTGTACAATCATTTTCCTGATATCTCCTGTCGCATTTTCTTCATGCACCATTTTATAAATCTGCTGATTGCTCGAGTACCAGGTTGTTTCATAATTCGTGAGCAATTGTATATGGTATTGCCTTGCAAGTGCCGCCATTTTTTCTGCCTGATCAACAGTTGTCGCCAATGGCTTTTCTACCATCACTGAAATTCCTTTCGGCGCGCAGGCTTCCACCACTGAAAGATGATCTGCGATTGCATTGTATGCAAGCACTGCATCCGGCTTAATATGTTTAAGCATGTCATCTACCGACTTATAAAAAATAGAATCAGGCAGTTGAAATCTTTTTTTATACCTATCTACCAACTGTGCATCAGGTTCTGCAATGCCAATAATATTTACTTCGCCTCTTTTATATTGCCCCATTAATCCCAATGCATGGTCGTGATTAAGACCAGCAACACCAACTCGAAAAGGTTGTGCAATAGAAAAAGCACATGCAAATAAAAGTGTCATGCAGAAGGAGCATGCACGTAAAACGGGTGAAGGAATCATATTGCCTGCTATTAAAATGATAAATATTTCTCTCCTAAAAAAACTTCGTTACTCCGGGCACTGCTATCGGATAGTTTCCATTAGCATCAGGAACAACAGGAGGCATCGCAGCAAAATCATATTTTGTCGGCATAATATTCAAACCTGAGTTGATTGCTTTTTCCCATTCAACTTCCTGCCCTGAATAAGTTGCGAGTCTGCCAAGAATAGAAGTCATGGAACTTTTAGCACCACGTTCCGCATCCCAGAATTTATATTCGCCTTTTGCTATCGCTTCAAATAATTCATCATGCTCATTTTGGTAAGGCTGATTTTCTTTCGACTTATCAAACTGATAAATCGTGTTGCCTTTTGTGTCAGTTATCCTTGCTTCATCACAAAAAACTTTTCCTTTCGTGCCGACGAGCAGCTCATCTACTTTGCTCATCGTTTGCGGCTGATGCCTGCACTGGCTATTTAATATGGCGCCGTTCGCATATTGAAACTCTACATTGTGATGATCAAAAATCTGTCCGTGATCTTTTCCTTTTCTCACTTCACGACCACCCATGCCTTGCGCTTTAACCGGATAACCTTCCATAGCCCAGTTGATCACATCAAGATTGTGAATGTGCTGTTCTGTGATATGATCGCCGCATAGCCACACAAAATAATACCAGTTGCGCATCTGATATTCCATCTCCGTCCACTGCGGTTGTCTTGGGTGAACCCATACACCTTCATTGTTCCACCACGCTTGTGCAGAAATAATATCGCCAATTGCTCCGTCATGCACACGCTTTATCAATTCTCTGTAAGAAGCCTGATAACGTCGCTGCAAGCCCACAACTACATTCAGTTTTTTTGCTTTTGCTTTTTCAGCAGCAGCCAGCACACGTTGAATGCCAGCAGGATCAGTGGCAACAGGCTTCTCCATGAAAATTTGTTTTCCCTGGTTCACTGCCTCTTCAAAATGAATCGGCCTGAAACCAGGAGGAGTTGTCAATATCACCACATCAGCCAAAGCAATTGCTTTTTTATATGCATCAAATCCGGTGAATTTATTTTCTTCTTTCACCTGCACCCTGGTTTTATTTGCTTCCAGTGCTTCGATAATATTTTTATGACTATCATCCAATCTATCTCTGAAAGCATCTGCCATTGCAACCAACTGCACATTCTGTTTAGTGCTGAGCGCCTGCACTGCCGCACCTGTGCCTCTTCCGCCACAGCCAATCAACGCAATTTTAATCACATCGCTGGCTCCTGAAAAAAAGTTGGCTCGTGAAATTAAAGGAGAAGCAAGAACACCACCTGCGAGCAAGGAAGATGCCTTTACAAAATCTCTGCGGCTTTGAGAAGAACTGTTTTCTTTCTGATTCATAACAAGCAAATTTTTAATTGTATAGTTGACATTAATTGAGGAATTAAATATAACACGAATTCCGAAACGAATCGCACGAATTATTTACACAATGATTCTGTTACTTCAAATTTGAAAATTGCTCAAAAAAATGTTGCACTTCTTCCGACGTAGGTTGTTTCAATGGCCGCATGATGCGAAAACCGATAAACGGCGCATCAGTATTCCACCATTTACTTCTCGGTATCTGCGGGTCTCTTGCATTCCACTTTTTTTCAGATGGGATGCGAACTGCGCACCTCACCCCTGTTGTTTCGTCCCGGAAGCTTCCCCCTCTTAAAGTGATCTGATATTTTGTGGAAGGAAATAGCATCGGGTTATTTGTATTGTTTTTTATTTGCGCATAATAATCCGGCTGATATTGATCCAAAGTCCATTCAGCAACATTTCCCAACATATCATAAAGGCCCCATGCGTTCGGCTGCAATTGTTTCACTAAACGATATTTATTATCGCTGTTCTCTTTGTACCAAGCATATTTTTTTAGCTGCGATTCATCATTGCCAAAAAAATATGTAGTGCTCGAACCTGCTCTGCATGCATATTCCCATTCAGCTTCAGTCGGAAGGCGATAAAAAACACCGGTCTTTTTGTAAAGCCATTTGCAATAAGTAATCGCAGCGTATTGACTCATGCTATTCGCGGGGAAGCCTCCGGTTTTCCCCATGCCCAATGTGAAATCTATATATGGCGGGCTTGGTCTTGTAATGCCATCCGGCACCGGCGAAGGATCTTTTGTTTCGTCCTGAAATAAAATGTATTCATCATAAGTCACTTCATGCTCTTCCATCCAAAATGCATCAACAGCCACTTTTGTTGCAGATCCTTCATCATCGCGCCTTCCTTTTTCTGATTCATTACTTCCCATCACAAAAGAGCCTGCAGGAATGGCAATCATTTTAAATGAAATCGGTGAGTTCGGGATTTTTTGTTCATAGGTATGAAAAGAAGTGTCTGCTTTTTGTGCACTAACGGAAATGCATATATGAAAAAATAATACACAAGCTGAATATTTCATTATTATCTGACGCATGTTTCAAAAATGTTTTTGAAGATAATTCTTAAAATTAGGAGAACTTCTTTTATAAATTCTCCCTTTTCTGTTTTCCGTAATCAGCAATGCTGCACCTGGAAATTTTTCAATCAGCCTGAATGATTCTTTTTCAGAAAACACACTGCACGCCGTTGCCAGCCAGTCTGCCGTTGTGCCATCATTTGCAATGGCAGTCACATTTTTTCTGCGCGTTAATCCAATCCCTGTTTTCGGGTCAACAATATGAGAATATCTTTTGCCGTTCAATTCAACAAACTGATAAATATCTCCTGATGTAGCAATGGAAATATTTTTTAGCACCAATAGTTCCGGAAGAATATTTTCTTTTTCCTGTGGTGCATTTATCCCGATCAACCATCCATCTTTGTTTGGCGGAGGTTCACCAATTACAATTTTGCCGCCAGCATTTATCATTGCACAATTAAATCCATATTGTTTTAATACTTCAAAAGCTGCTGCTGCAACAAACCCTTTTCCCAATCCGCCGACATCCAATTTCATTCCGGGCTTTTCAAGCCAAACAGAATGGTGAACAGAATCAAGATGCAGATATTGATAACCGGTTTTTGCGAGTGCTGATTTTACGGCATCTTTTTCGGGGAACATTTTTGTTTTGCGTGCGATGCGCCACAGCTTCACAACCGGGCCGATGGTGATATCATAAGCACCATTGCTCATTTTTGCGGCTTCCATAGATTTTTGCAGGATGTCGAAAAGTGGTTGAGACACTTCAATATAACGGTCATGCCCACTCGTAAGGCTTAGTTTGTTTAACTCGCTGCTGTCGATATAATCGCTTAATATTTCATTTAATTCATCAGCCTTTCGAAAAGCGGCTTGTGCTGCGGTTGCAGCTTTCATCGAATCGCTTGCATAAATAGAAATGGCAAAAGGTGAGCCCATCTTTGCTTCTTCAAAAACATATTTAGTTTGAGAAAAAGAAATTTCAGAGAACAGTAAAATCTGTGTAAAAAAGAAGAATATTCTTTTATTGAAACAATTTTTTATGTAGTCGGAAAACAATTTTTTTTGAAGCTTTTATTTACCTGTCATTTTTTTGATAAATTCTGTTTCTTCTTTTTTGAAGGGAGTTCCGTCAGGTCTGAAAATATCATGAAACCAGATTTTTGGTTCTGCGCCGTCAGGCATTGGTGTGTCCCATGCATACATGGTGTTTGTTTTTCCAGCCACAAGCCCCCAGTTAATAGCAGCAATTTTTTGCTTTTTTAAAATAGGCATGATATTAAAGAAATTGCTACCGCGAAGCCGTGCCATATATTCAGTGCAAATCAAAGGCCTTCCATATTTCTTCAAAGTGTCAATAGCCTTTTGATGCTCCTTTTCATCCTGATAATTGTGATAAGAAATCACATCGGAATTTGATAATTGAAATTTATTAAGGTCTTTTAGTGAAGCATCCCAGACTCCTGCAGACAATGGCTGCGAGGGATTTACTTGTCTTCCCCAATGAAAAATCTTTTCGAGCAAGTTCTGGCTTTTGTTACCATAATTAGAATTGCCCGGCTCGTTATACAAGTCCCACATCAAAATCCTTTTATCATCTTTGAAGGTGGAAAGAATATCTTTTACATATTTTTCGAGCTCAACAACAATACCCGCATCGTCATAAATCAATTTTCCCGGATCACGCAACCAGCCTGAATTATGAATGCCCGGCTTTGGCGCAGGCTGAGTGCCTGCATGATAACTTTCATTCCAGCAATCATCAAAAAAAACAAAAATAGTCGCGATATGATGGCGGTCCGCAACCTTCAAATACTGGTTCACTCTGTTTTTAAAGCCATCAACATCTATCTGCCACGCAGCATGGTGCAGGAACACACGCATGCAATTCAATCCGATTGATTCCGCATATCCAAGTTCTTTATCAATCGTTGCGGTGTCAAAAGTTTCAGCCTGCCACATTTCCAACTGATTGATAGCCGTGCTTGGTATAAAATCACAACCGCGCAACCATGGTTTTTGCTGATACCATGCATTCGCTTTTTCTTTGGTCCATACAGCACGTTCTTTCTGTGCATGCAGGTTTATTGACAATAATATTCCGGAAATAATGATTAAAATTATTTTTCTCATATCGCAAGTATGTTTTTATAGTTTCTCATGAGTTAAATCGAAAACCTATTGTACATCGTGAAGATAATGCAATTTATGTTTTCGCTTTTTTATCAAAGGCTCACCTAATCGGATTAAAGCAATAGTCTAAAAACTGGTCATGATTAATAAGACTGATAAAATGTTGGGGTGTTCTTTTATGAAGTTGAGCTATTAAATTTCATGGTTAAGCTTCATAAAAAAAGGCTTTGGTTTTTCTCATTTCTCAACATCATTCTACACAATTAAATTTATTTCACTCCTGCCATTTTTAAAAAATGTAACAGTGCGAAAAACAAACTGCTTATTCTTACTGTGTTTTTATTCAGCATGCAGCCCGCTCTTTTCACAAACAGTTTCAGGTGATTCTGTTTCAGAGAAATATTCTGTCAATAAAGCAGTTGATTTTTATTATTCAGCGGCAGGCAAAAGCACTCATTTATATAATGGCGGAGAGCATCCGGGCTATAACAGTTTTAATGTAATAGGTCATCCGTATTTAGACACGCCCGCTTTGCAGTCAGGAAAAGTTTTCTACGATGGAACTGAATACGAAAATATTCCATTAATGTATGATATTACTGATGATGCTGTGATAGCAAAATTTTCGTTGCTGCCTGACAATAACATAAGATTGGTGCATGAAAAAATAGAGTCCTTTTCGTTTGGAGCACATTTGTTCGTTAAGTTGATTCCCAACGCAAAAGAAAAAGACATTATCGCTACTGGTTTTTATGACAGGACCTATCAGGGAAAAACTTCTGTGTTTATTAAGCGAAAAAAGATATTAAGAGACGATCCTGTTGAAAATGGCGAACTGAAATCGCGCTACCGTCAGGTTGATGAATATTTTATCAAAAAAGATGAAAATTATTTCGCCATCACCAGCTATGAGTTACTGCTTAAAATCTTTGCCGAAAAAAGCAGCGACGTGAAAAAATATCTTAGAAAAAATAAGATAAAATTTAAGAAGACTCCCGAACGGACAATTACCGAAGCAGCAAAATATTATGACCAGCTAACAAATTGACATGAGAGTTATTTATGAAAAAATTTTTTTAATTGTAACCATTAGTGCTCTTTCAACATTAGTCACATACGCTCAAAATGAAAAGCTGATTACAGGCAATTTCAGCGGTCTTTCTTTTGAACAGTTTGTGGATTCTGTAGAATCGCAATCGGATTATCATTTCTTTTTCAAACCCCAAGATATTGAAGGTTTTTACATTGACATCACCATAAAAGCAGGCACATTAAAAACCATTCTTGATCTCGCTTTCAAAGGCTCGGATTTTAGATATTCGATTGATCAGGATAATCATGTTTTTGTGCTGAAAAAATTCAGGATCGAAACAACTCTTGGCGAAGATTTTTTTGATATCAGAAAAAACAAATCCGATTCGATTAAAAATCAAAAATTGAATCTGGCTGACTTTACTGAAGAAAATAAAAATGAAAAAATAAAATCTTCGCTCGAAAATAAATTATATGAAATCGGTGCAAGAACAAATACGATCGGTCAAGGAAACAGCACCATCGCAGGCTATGTACGCGATAGCAAGTCAGGTGAAACAATTGCAGGAGCTGTTATTTTTATCGACAAACCACCTGTTGCAACAACCACTGACCAGCTTGGATATTACTCACTCAATATCCCAAAAGGTAACCATGTGCTCAGGATATCAAGTGCAGGTATGAGAAGCACGAGCAGGCAAATCATACTCTATGCTGATGGCAAATTAAACATCGAATTGCAGGAATATGTTCCCACTTTAAAGGCAGTGATTGTGTCTGCAGAAAAATTATCGAACATCAAAGGATTGCAGATGGGTGTTGAAAGACTAAATATAAAAGTCATCAAACAAACGCCTGTTGTATTTGGTGAAGCTGATGTGCTGAGAACAATCATAACATTGCCAGGCGTAACATCTGTTGGAGAAGCAAGCACAGGTTTTAATGTCAGAGGAGGATCCACGGATGAAAATTTAATATTGTTCAACAACGCAACAATTTATAATCCCTCGCATTTGTTCGGTTTCTTTTCTGCATTCAATCCAGATCTGGTAAAAGATGTTGAATTATATAAAAGCAATATCCCTGAAAAATTCGGCGGCAGGCTTTCATCTGTTCTTGACATCACTGCGAAAGAAGGCAACAAGAAAAAATTTTCTGGCTCCGGAGGCATCAGCCCTTTAACCACAAGGCTCGTGTTGGAAGGCCCGATTGATAGCGGCAAAACATCTTTTTTGATTGGAGGAAGAACCACTTATTCTGATTGGCTGCTGAAACAAATTCCCAACAACGAATATCGAAATAGCAGCGCTTCTTTTTATGATATCAATGCAAGCATTCATCACGAATTCAATTCAAAAAACAGTTTGTATCTGATGGGATATATGAGCAATGATCAATTCAGGTTGAACAGTGATACGTTATATAAATACAGAAATAAAAATGCAAACATTTCATGGAAGCATGTCTTCACTAATAAATTCTATGGCACACTCGGCATCGGGTATGACGGTTATCAATATTCAGTGTCAAGCAGCAAAAATCCTGTCAATGCTTACAAGCTGGCGTTCGATATCAATCAATATAATTTAAAAGCTGATTTTAATTATACACTCAATTCAAAACATACGCTCGATTTTGGTCTTGACAATATTTATTATCAATTACATCCCGGGTCTTACACACCAAATGGTTCAAAATCGCTTGTTGTGCCGGATTATCTGCAAACAGAACAGGCATTAGAGAGCGCATTATATGCGGGAGATAAATTTGCGATCACCCCAAACTTCACTATCAATGCCGGCATCAGATATTCTTTGTATAATTATCTTGGCGCACATGATGTGTATGAATATGCGCCTGGTTTGCCACGGGAAGAAATTAATCTCATTGATACCATTTCATATCCAAAAGGGAAATTTATCAAAACGTATCAGGGGCCGGAATATCGGGCTTCTGTAAGATATGCGCTCACTGAGAATGCATCGATAAAGGCCAGCTACAATTCCGGCAGGCAATACATACATGTTATTTCCAACACCACTTCCATTTCGCCAACTGATATCTGGAAATTAAGCGACCCGAATATAATGCCTCAGACAGGCGATCAGTTTTCATTGGGATTTTATCACAATTTCAAATCAAATATTATAGAAACTTCCCTTGAAGTTTATTATAAACGCATTCACAATTATCTCGACTACAAAAGTGGCGCGATACTGATCATGAACCACCACATAGAAACTGATGTGACCCCAACAAAAGGAAAAGCCTATGGTGCTGAATTGCTGATCAAAAAAACGACAGGGAAATTGAACGGATGGTTTAGCTACACCTATTCCAGAACGTTGTTGCAACAAGACGATCCTATTGCCGGACAGACAATCAATGACGGAAAATATTATCCAGCAAATTTTGACAAACCACATAATGTAAATTTTATCGGCAATTATAAATTCTCGCACCGCTTCAGTGTTTCACTAAATATCACATACAGCACCGGAAGGCCGATCACTTTGCCTGTTGCCATTTATGATCTCGGTGGTTCACAACGTGTTTTTTATTCTGAAAGAAATCAATTCCGTGTGCCTGATTATTTCAGAACAGATCTATCAATGAATATTGAAGGCAATCATAAAATAAAAAAATTCAAGCACAGCTCCTGGACAATTGGTTTTTATAATCTCACCGGAAGAAAAAATCCTTACTCGATATATTTTATAGAAGAGAACGGTGAGATAAAAGGATATAAGCTGTCGATATTCGGCACCGTCATCCCTTCTATCACATATAATTTCAAATTCTGAGGCGAATGAAAAGAAGAAAATATAAATATCTATTATACGCAATGCTGATAGTTTTCAGTTGCAAACAATCTTACAATCCACCTGCTATTAAAGCTAACAAAAATTATCTGGTTGTAAACGGGTCTCTCAATTCCGGAAATGACTCTACTATAATCACGTTGACGCGCACACGTAATTTAAACAGTGGAGATGCACAAATCATTGAAGGCAATGCACAATTATTTGTAGAAGGAGATGCAGGCTATTCATTGCAACTGACAAATTTTGGAAATGGAAAATACGGAAGCCCTAATCTGAATCTTTTGAACAATCAGAACTACAGGCTCAGGATCATGACAAGTAATGGCTCAAGTTATATTTCCGATTTCACATCCGTCAAATCAACACCTCCAATCGACAGTATTTTATGGGACCGAAGCGACAGCGGCGTTTCCATATTTTTAAACACACATGACCCTTCCAACAATACCAGATATTATAAATGGGATTTTGTTGAAACATGGGAGTTCCATTCTTTCTATGAAACTTTTCTGCATTATAATCCAGTTGATAGCACCACATATCTGGACACCATTTCCATTCCACATATTTGCTGGCAATCACGCAACTCAACTAATATCATTATTGCTTCTTCCGCAAAATTGAGTGCTGATATTATCAATCTCGCACCTATCAAAACCATTCCTTTGAATTACCCGGAGCTTTCTGTTGAATACAGCATTCTGATAAAACAATACGGATTAACAAAAGAAGCGTTCAACTATTGGGAGAATTTGCAAAAAAGTACCGAACAAACAGGAACTATTTTTGACGCACAACCTTCGCAAATCACAGGCAACATCCACTGCACGACAAACCTCAATGAACCTGTGCTCGGGTTCATCAGTGCAGGTACCGTGACAGAAAAAAGAATTTTCATCAGCAATAAAGATGTGCTTCCATGGGAATATGATCAGGCATGTGGCCAGAAATTTCACAGGGTTGACAGCCTTACCTATTTTGTCCGCAACGGCATGCTGCCTATAAAAGAAATATCCTCTAATGGCATAGTTCAAGGATACAATTTCTCTAATAATTTCTGCGTGGATTGCACGATCAGGAATGGCGTTGATGTGAAACCAGTGTTTTGGCCATGACAAAAAAAGAAAATGAAAAACAAGGTTTCTGAAACATATAAATTTATTTTTTTTCTGCTTATAATGATAAGCTGCAAACAATCTTATACACCTCCCGCTCTGAATGCCAATAAAAATTATCTGGTGGTAGATGGGTTTCTGAATGCCGGAAATGATTCAACTGTTATCACGTTAACGCGCACACGTAATCTAAACACGGGTGATGCACAAATCATCGAAGGCAATGCGCAATTATTTGTAGAAGGTGATGCAGGCTATTCATTGCAATTGACAAATTTTGGCAATGGGAAATATGGAAGCCCTAACCTGAATCTTTTGAACAATCAAAATTACAGGCTCAAAATCCTGACGAGCAATGGCTCAAGTTATATTTCCGATTTTACACCTGTCAAATCAACACCTTCAATCGATAGTATCGTATGGAGCAGAAGCGACAGCGGTGTTTCTATATTTTTAAACACGCATGATCCGTCCAATAATACAAGATATTATAAATGGGACTTCGTTGAAACATGGGAGTTCCATTCTTTCTATGAAACTTTTCTACACTATAATCCGGTTGACAGCTCTGCATATTTAAGCACCGTCTCTATCCCGCATATTTGCTGGCAAACAAGCAAGTCAACAAATATCATTATTGCTTCTTCTGCAAAATTGAGCGCTGATATTATCAATCTTATGCCCATTGAGACTGTTCCGCTGAATTCGCCACAAATTGCTGTTAAATACAGTATTAGTATCAGGCAATTCGGATTAACAAAAGAAGCATTTAATTACTGGGGGAATTTGCAAAAAAGCACCGAGCAAACAGGAACTATTTTTGACGCACAGCCTTCGCAAATAACAGGCAATATCCATTGCATCACAAATCCCAATGAACCTGTGCTGGGATTTATCAGTGCAGGAAAACCAACAGAAAAAAGAATTTTCGTCAGTAACTCAGAAGTGCTGCCCTGGGAATACGACCAGCCCTGCGGGGAAGAATTTCACAGGGTGGATAGCCTTACTTATTATATTCATAAGAGCAACCTGCCGATTAAAGAAATAGCAACTAATGGCATCATTCAAGGATATAATTTCTCTAACAATTTCTGCGTGGACTGCACCATCAGGAACGGGACTAATATAAAACCATCTTTCTGGCAATAAAAAAATACATGTGATCAACAGGAGCAAAACAAAAAATCTCGGAAGACAAAATCATTTGAAAAAAATATTACTATTATCAGCTTTTATTTATTCAAATTGCTTCTGTCAGACTGATGAATTGCAAAACATCCTTGCAAGGTTTGATCAATACAATAATAAGTCGTTACAGGAAAAAATATTCGTTCATACCGATAAATCTTTCTACACAACCGGGGAAATTTTATGGTTCAAACTGTATGTTACAAATGCATTATCGAATAACCCAATCGACTTAAGCAAGGTTGCTTACATTGAAATTTATAACAAAGACCTAAAGCCAGTTTTGCAGGGAAAAATTGCTTTGAAAAAAGGTTCAGGCAACGGATCATTCTTTTTGCCCTCTTCAATTAGTTCAGGGAAATACAAATTCAGGGCCTACACAAACTGGATGAAAAATTTTGGGCCTGACTGTTTTTTCGAAAAAAATATTTCCATCATTAATCTTTTGAAAAAGCCTGACCCTTTGAGGAGCGATACGCTCATAAAGTATGACATACAATTCTTCCCTGAAGGGGGCATCCTTGTAAACAGCATTCAAAGCAAGGTTGCTTTTAAAGTAACAAGTTCTGAAGGCAAAGGAGTCGATGGTAACGGAGAAATTCTTGATTCAAAAAACAATATTGTCGCAAATTTTAAAACTTTCAAATTCGGCATGGGCAGTTTTTTATTTACGCCGTTATCCGGGGAAAAATATAAAGCAGTTATTTCAGTAAATAACAAAACCGTAAATGCAGAGCTTCCTGACATATATAATAACGGATATACATTACAGTTAGAAGATATTAGTGCAAGTCAAATAAAACTAACAGTAAAAACAAATATTGCTCAATCGGCTCAATCTGTTTACCTGATTGCTCATTCCAAAAGCACAATCGAGTCTGCTCAGGCATTATTGCTAAATCAGGGGACTGCAAATGCTATTCTCAATAAATCAGATTTGAAGGAAGGTATTTCGGGCTTTACCATTTTTGATGAAAACAAAAAGCCATTATGCGAAAGGCTGTATTTTAAACGTCCCGAAAAAAAATTATTCATCGATGCTGAGCTACAAAAAAAAGAATTCGGAAACCGGCAGAAAGTTGACATAACATTATCAACTTATGATGAAACCAGAATGGCAACAAAAGCGGATATGTCCATGTCAGTTTTTTTGAGCGACTCGCTTCAGCCTGAAGATGAAAACAGCATCACTTCTTATATGCTCCTGTCTTCAGAACTTAAAGGAAACATTGAATCACTTGATTATTATTTTAAGGACGGCAGTGCTGAAACGAATGAAGCTATTGACAATTTGATGCTCACCCAAGGTTGGCGGAGATTCAAATGGAATGAAGCGATCAGCAATAACTCTCCAATATTAGAATTTGCACCAGAATATGAAGGCCATATCATAACAGGAAGGATCACTAATAAAACAACAAAACAGCCTGCAGAAAAAATCAAAACTTTTCTCAGTGTGCCGGGTTATCAGTTCCAGTTAGGAAGTTCGGAAAGCAATCAAAAAGGTGAAGTGAGATTTGATCTTAATAAATTTTATGGATCGCCGGAAATCATTGTTGAAGCAGGAGATTCTACAGACAGCATGTATCATGTTGACATCACAAATCCTTTCTATGAAAAATTTTCAGATACCCGTTTTCAGGATTTTCAAATTTCAAAAAGCCTGAGCGATCAATTGTCATATCATAGTACCAGCTCACAAGTTCAAAGCGCATATCTGAATGATTCACTACAAAAATTTAATCCACCTTATGATGTTTATGATTCCACAGCTTTTTATGGGCAACCCGATAGAAAATATTTTCTGGATGATTATACAAGATTTTCAACGATGGAAGAAGTGCTGAGAGAATATGTCGGAAGCATTTCCGTAAGAAAGCAGCAAGGCAAATTTCACATCAATGCAATGGACAATTCTTATCATTATTTTTTTGATGATGACCCGCTCATTTTGTTAGACGGTCTTCCGGTATCAAACGTCGATAAAATTATTTCACTTGATCCGTTGCTGATAAAAAAAATAGAGCTTGTGAACAGGAAATATTTTTTAGGCTCTTCTATATTTGACGGCATCATCAATTTTTATAGTTACAAAGGAGATCTGGCAGGATTCCAGTTAGATCCTAATGCAGTCATTTTAGAATATGAAGGCCTGCAGCTTCAGCGGGAATTTTATTCTCCCGTATATGATGTTCCGCAAAAAATAAAAAGCCGGTTGCCTGATTTCAGGAACACACTTTACTGGTCGCCGGATATCGTCACAAACCCCAATGGAAAAAAACAAATCAGTTTCTACACTTCAGATCTGTCAGGGAATTATACAATTCTTATACAAGGAATAACTGCAGACGGAAGAACAGGAAGCAGTAATATAAAATTCAGTGTAGGTAAAAGTAGGCTTTAGTTTTTTTCTTATTATAACGGTTATATATAACCGAAAATTTATTTTTACAAATCAATATAAACTAAAAAGCCTGCAGAAAATCTGCAGGCTTTATTGCTAGTATCTTTTCAAGCTCATTTCAAATGGCTGCTTACAATTTTAGCCAGTTCGAACATAGAAACCTGAGCTTTGCCGAAAACTGCTTTCAGTTTTGCATCAGCATTGATCATTCTTCTGTTCTTACTGTCTTGCAAGCCGTTCTTTTTGATATGATCCCAAATCTTTTTGATAACCTCTGTTCTTGGCAGCGGTTTTGTTCCAACTACTTCACCAAGTGATGCACTTGGAGTAAGTGGTTTCATGAACGCTGCATTAGGTTTTCTTGCCGATTTCTTTTTTGGAGCAGCTTTTTTAGCAGCTTTTTTTGGAGCAGCTTTCTTAGCAGCTTTTTTTGCGGGAGCTTTTTTTGCAACTTTTTTAGCTGCTTTTTTTGCTTTAGCCATGATAATTTGAATTTAATCGTTAGTAAATTATTAATAATTATACCTGCTAAAAATAGTAATGTTTATGTGTGCCGCCAAAATAATCTGTCCAGAAATTGTGAACATATCCATAATTTCCCCTCTGAAAAGGTCATTTTTTGCTTTTTTGATGCTGGAAATGTCCTGACTTTTAGCTATGGAAACCGGTTTACTACACCCAAAAACGCCTCTGAAAATCGTGTTTCTTATTCAGGTATGCATACCCGTTAACCCATGACTTCAATTTAAAAATGTATTATGAAAATCATCTTTTTCCCTCTCATGGGAGCATTAATATCAATCTCGACAGTCGCAAAAGCGCAGAATGTCAATGCAAAAATGTATGAAGAGCAGCATCGTCCGCAGGTGCATTTCTCGCCTCGGCAACACTGGATCAATGACCCGAACGGAATGGTTTATTTTAATGGCATTTATCATTTATTCTTTCAATATTATCCTGACGGCAACAAATGGGGGCCGATGCACTGGGGACATGCAGAAAGTAATGACATGATTTATTGGCGCGAAATGCCGATTGCACTATACCCCGATAGCCTTGGTTATATTTTTTCAGGGAGCGCCGTCGTGGATTCAAACAATACTTCCGGTTTTGGAAAAGAGGGGAAAACCGCGCTGGTAGCGATCTTCACGCACCATGATCCAAAAGGTGAAGCAAAAGGAACTGATGATTTTCAAAATCAAAGCCTGGCTTTTAGCATAGATAATGGAGATACATGGACAAAATATTCAGGCAATCCTGTTCTGAAAAACCCGGGTATTAAAGACTTTCGCGACCCGAAAGTGATGTGGTATGCGCCAGAAAAAAAATGGGTGATGACCCTTGCAACAAAAGACAGAATTACTTTTTTCTCTTCGCCTGATTTAAAAAACTGGAAAAAAGAAAGTGAATTTGGTGAGAATCTCGGTGCTCATGAAGGCGTGTGGGAATGCCCCGATTTGTTCTCACTGGATGATAAAGGCAAAAAGCTTTGGGTGATGATTGTGAACATCGGCTCCGGAGGTCCGAATAAAGGATCGGCCACTCAATATTTCCTTGGCCAATTCGATGGAAATAAATTTATTCCTCTTGATCACAAAATCAGGTGGCTGGATTATGGACCTGATGAATATGCAGGCATCACATGGTCAAATACCGGCAATAGAAAAATCTTTTTGGGATGGATGACAAACTGGTTATACGCGAATGATGTTCCTACGACCATTTGGAGAAATGCGATGACCATTCCGAGGGAATTAAAAATAAAGCATACAGCAAACGATATTATTGTATCGGCTGAACCTGTTAAAGAACTGAATAAAATTGAATCAGGTAAAACCCTTATAGAAAATATTTCTTCCACAAAAAACTTTGACCTTTCAAAAAAAATAAACCAAATAAAATTCCCTTGTCGCCTTAATATTTCTATTGATGCAACAACAAATTTTGCAGTTGTTCTTTCAAATGATAAGAATGAAAAAACAGCAATCGGTTACGATAAAGACAATCATCAATTTTACATTGACAGAACCAAATCCGGGAAAACAGATTTTCAGAAAAACTTTGCAGCGAAACATTTTGCGCCAAGGTTTTCTACCAATCATGCTCTGAATATTTCCTTAATTATTGATGTCAGTTCAGTTGAACTATTTGCTGATGATGGCATGACAGTGATGACAGAAACTTTTTTCCCGACAAAAGATTATAACAATATAAAAATTGAATCCCGCGAAAATCTTAGCATTAAAAAAATAGAATATGCTCCGCTGAAAAGTATCTGGAAGAGAAACTGAGTCACCCGGCTAACAAGGCGAACGGAAATACATATCCAAAAAGCCGTGCATTATTATTACTATATGCCCTTTCACAATCATCGTGAAGCTATGTGGGCATTTTTTTCCTCATTATCAAACGCTGATAGACTTATATTTCCGCTTATGTAAGCAGATTATGGAATAGTGTAATTAATCTTATTTTGCCGCTTAAATTCTTATAGTGATACCAAGACTAATTATTCATTCGCTCATTGGTTTTTTGTGCCTTGAATTATTTTCCTGTGGCAGCACAGATCAAAAAAATATGCCTGCTAACAATATGCAGGCACAGGTCAAAGATTTCAAAGTGCTCACGCTTAGCCCCCGCACCGCAAAAGTAAATCTCGATTTCCCCGCTACGATTCAAGGACAACAGATTGTTGAGATAAGACCGAAAATTGACGGATACCTTGATGCCATTTATGTGCAGGAAGGTGCTGCAGTTAAAAAAGGCCAGTTACTTTTTCGCATTAGCAACCCACAATATGAACAGGAAGTTGTGACAGCAACTGCCAGCGTCAAAAGCGCCGAAGCTGATGTGGACGCCGCAAAAATGCAAGTTGCAAAAGCAAAGCCATTGGTGGAAAAAGAAATCGTGAGCAAATATGAGCTTGAGTCAGCTCAGTATTCACTCAAAGCAAAAGAAGCTTCTCTCGCACAGGCAAAAGCAGCATTGGCAAATGCACAGGCAAATGCCGGTTACTCTATTTTGCGCAGCCCTGCAAACGGAGTGATTGGAATGATCCCATATAAAGTCGGCGCACTCATTAATAACACAAACACATCGCCACTCACTACGCTTTCAAATATCAGTAACGTATATGCCTACTATTCATTGAATGAAAAACAACTCTTGCAATATTTTTCAAGCACGCCAGGTTCTTCCATTCATGAAAAAATAAATAACCTCTCGCCTGCTTCGCTCATTTTGGCTGACGGATCAATCTATCCTGAAAAAGGGAAAATAGAAATGGCCAGCGGCCTGATTTCGACAGAGACCGGCACTGCTACTTTCAAAGCACTTTATTCAAATCCTTTTGGCATTATCAGAAGCGGTGCCAGCGCAACGGTGAGAGTCCCGACAACAATTGACACAGCGCTGATCATTCCACAAAGCGCCACTTATGAATTGCAGGATAAAAAGCTCGTGTACATAGTTGACAAAAGCAACAAGATTTCGAGCACAGCAATCACAGGAGTTCCTTCGGACAACGGACAGTATTT
>DATGIX010000046.1:0-3918 GCA_035295505.1 Puia sp.
AGGCAGCTATGTAAAAAAAGATAGTGTGCTTTCTGATGGCCCGTTCATTGAAGCTAAAGAAGGGATTAGCGGAATTATTTTTTTAGAAGCAAAGGATATGCAAGACGCTGTTTCCATTTCGCAAACCTGCCCGCTGGTGCAGAGCGGTGACATGGCCATTGAAGTGCGCCCATTAATGGAAGTAAAAGACATAAGGGAATTAGGCAATGAACCAAGAACAACAGGCAGTTGACAATTTATACAAAAGCCATTTCGGAAAAATGGTAACAGCCATGCTTCAGTTTTCAAGGGACATTGACCTTGAAACAGCTGAAGACCTGGTACAGGACGGGTTTTGCACTGCATTATATACCTGGAAACAAAAGGGCATTCCCGAAAATCCTGCAGGATGGTTATACACAGTTTGCAGGAATAATGCAATCAATACACTTAAAAAGAACAAGGCATTTAAAAATCCTTTTGAAGAAGATCATTTGATTTCCGGGGAAGCAGAACCTGATGAAAGCATTTTTGATGATCGGAAATTACAACTTTTATTTGCATGTGTCCACCCACGCTTAACATCAAAAATGCAGGTGGTGATCACGTTGAAATATGTTGCAAACCTGAGAATGGAATCCATTGCAAAAGCATTGGGCATTACGGTTGATGGCATTGAAAAAATACTGACGCGGGCAAAAGACCGGATAAGGATAGAAAATATTTTTTTGAAAGAACTTACTCCGCAGCAACTGAAAATGCGATTGCCAATTGTTCACAAAATAATCTATTTGCTATTCAATGAAGGTTACAAAGCAAACAGTGGCAAAGAGATCATCCGGCAAGAGCTATGCGAAGAAAGTCTGATCATGACAAAATGTTTAATGGACAGCCATATCAGTGATCATGAAACGGCTGCATTGTATGCATTGCTATTGTTCAATGCGGTAAGATTGAATGCACGCGTTACAGAAGCCGGCGAATTATCTGACCTGGGCGAACAGGACAGAAATTTGTGGAATTATGACCTGATCTTTTTAGGTAATTATTATTTTCATCAGTCCAAATGCGAAAACGTTTCTTCTTATCATTACGAAGCTGCGATTGCTTACCTGCATTGCCGGGCAAAAAATTTTGCCGATACTGATTGGGAAACTATCACACACCTGTATGAGCGTTTATTGCATGATAACCCCAACCCGTTTATTAAATTGAATTATGCCGTTGCGATGTATTACGCTTCACAAAAACAAGCTGCATTTAATATGCTGCATCAGTTGGAACATACTTTCCTGGAACGATCTTACCTATTGCATCTCACTTTAGGAAAATTGTATTTGCAGGAAGAAGAATATAATAAAAGCGACTTACACTTAACAAAAGCGCTCTCCTTAACGAACTTCCAGGTTGAAAAAGATTTTGTAAAAAAGATGTTGGTGAAAAATTGATTTGCCGGAATGAAAGTAAAGGCATGCATGAAGCATAAAATAAAATTTGTCGGTGAGGAACACTAACAAAGGCAAAATCAAAAGTGCCGCCAGGCGTACATTACTGTTTCAAACCCGTACAAACTATTTTCCAACTGTTCGCATTTGATACAGTGCCCAACGAACCTTAGTTTTCTTATCATTGAGAACCATTATCCTAAATTTATGGCACTCAATTCGCTGCTTAAATACATCAACCTTTAATTTTTTTCAACATGAACAGAAAATTAATATTAATTGCAGTGATAAGCTTTTGCATCGTTTCGGCTGGTTACTCCCAGGAACACCATGCTTCTTATTCGGTTTCCACTAATAATGGGCATTCTTCAATTAGCATTACCGATGACAAACTGAACTTTAGCTTTTCTTATTCAACAGGCGATATTTCTTTTACCGATGATGAAAAAGGATTTAAATCTTTTCCGAATGATGGATTTCTTCGTTATCAAAAAGATGGAAAAAGACTTATCGTTACAACCGATGCGTCTGGCAAGATTGCTTATGAAATAAATGGCGGCGATAAAAAAACAACATTAAGCGAAGATGAAAAAGAGCTTGTCGCTAATGTTATCAAAGTGATGATTGATTACGGTGTGGGGGCGAAAGACCGTGTTAGCCGATTGTATAAAAATGGCGGAACAAAAGCGGTTATGGATGAAGTTAAAAATATGAAGACCGATTATGTGAAGTCGATATATCTTCAATTCCTGTTGTCGACAAATTCCCTTTCTGCAGCAGATATGACGGAAATTGCGAACAATGTGCAATCGATGATTTCTTCAGATTATGAAAAAGGAAAATTGCTGGAAGCATTTTCTTCCAAATACCTTGGTAATGCCGCTACTGCAAAAGCTTTTCTGGAAGCTGTAAAAAGTATTCATTCTGATTATGAAAAGGCAAAAGCTGTAAAAGGCATTTTGCACCAGGAGCTGAGCGACGAACAATTCACCAATGTGATTGATATTACGAACACGATTAATTCGGATTATGAAAAAGCAGGTGTGCTGAAAGAAGTAATTGAGAATAATAAAATATCAGCATCACGTTTTACCGAAGTATTGCATGCATCCACTAAAATTTCCAGCGATTATGAAAAAGCAGGTGTGTTGAAAAAAGTTTTTGAAACTGGTGTGCGTGTGCCTGAAAATGCTTTTGCAGAAACACTTGATGCTGCAGGTTCCATCGGAAGTGATTATGAAAAAGCAGGTGTGCTGAAAAAACTTGCTGAATCAGAAATTAAGTCAGACGAAAATTGGATAACCCTGATCAATGCAACGGCGAAATTAGGCGGCGACTATGAAAAAGGAGAGACGTTGCGCTTTATTGCAACGAAAATGCCGGGCTCCGAAGCCGTTAAAGATGCTTATATGAAATCTGCAAAAACGATCGGCGCGGATTATGAATATGGTAAAACGATAAGAGCGCTTAAGTGATTGTATCATTGAAAGAGAAAGCCTGTTATCGGTTATGCATTTCTGTTAGATCCCTGGTCCTGCTTTAAATAGAATGAATAATATATTTACAAATGCCGGCTAAAATTTGCTTTTTTATTTTGTGCTTTGCAGCTACTATGGTTCAGAAAGTTCTCGCCCAGAAGAATAGAAATGATTTTCCAAACTTCGATCATAGCTTACCGTTAGAAACCAATTCGGACACAACAGCAAATGTAAGTTTTGGTGATTTTGACGGTGATGGCCATCTGGATATTTTGTTGGTGAAAGGAAGGCATTGGCCGATTGTTGACCGTGTTCTTCTTGGTGATGGCCGGGGCGGAATAAAAAAAGCATATAACCTCGGAACAGTAGCAGACCGCTCATATACCGGCGGCGTAGCTGATTTTAATGCAGATGGTTTTTTGGATATTGCTGTGAGCAACGATGCTCCGGATAAAAAACTGATTTACTTGAATGATGGTAAAGGCAATTTTAAAATCGGTTCTGAATTCGGGATTCCTGAATGGCCCACACGGAATTTATCCATCGCTGATATTAACCGCGACGGATTGCCGGATGTGATTTTAGCAAACAGGGGAAATGTTGGACAAACATCAAACTATGTTTGCCTGAACAAAGGGAAAGGGCAATTTAATGCTGATTGTATTGCATTTGCTCATTATCCTGCAACGACAATAGTTCCTGCAGATATTAATAAAGATGGTTTTGTTGATCTTGTTGTTCCATATCGCGACAGCGGCCAGAGTTACGTTTATCTTGGTAATTCAGATGCAACTTTTTCAGACAATCATCGCATTCCGTTCGGTTCGCCGAATGCTACCATTCGTGTAGCAGCAGTGGCAGATTTTAATGGAGATGGCTTTCCAGATATTGTGGCTACTGATGAAAACAAAGGAGTAAATATTTATTTTGGGCAAAAAGATCAGACTTTTTCTGCGAGCATTTCTTTAGCAGGTGCAAAGCCAATCCCTTATGCGCTGGCGATTGCAGATCTGAAT
>DATGIX010000047.1:0-26489 GCA_035295505.1 Puia sp.
CCCGGCGATTATCATTTCACGCTTGAGCAAGTGATGCGCGAAGACCCGTTGCAGCATGTGCTGAACGTGGGCGTGAGAGTGGAGAAGTCAAAACAGTAATGTGCGGATTTGGGAATTTGCAAATGAGCAAATGAGTGCCTGTTAATATTTAGTCTCTTCAATTTAAATTCTTATTTTTTGACCTAAGCTATAGGATTGCTATTAAACATCATTGCTTCCGCCGCGGCGGATCATCTGTAGACATCCTATTGAGCACCTTATAAACTCCAACTATCTATTATTTAAGTTTTCAAAATCACTGATTCATTATTTTTATCTTCACGTCACATTTGAGTTTGAATGAAAAACAGAAGGCTCATTATTGCAACATTCGTTTATTGGTTCCTGCTGGTTTACATTATTCTTGCCTCAGGCTGGTGGTTCATTGCTTTGCAGCAGCAGAATATGCAAATGATGGATTATAAATTGCAACAACTAAAGCAGGATGATATTCATTATATTGAAAAAACTGAACGCATACAATCTGAAGCAGCAAGAAAAACAGCCCGCAATATTGGCGAGGGCAGCACATTTCTCATTGTCATTATTGTTGGTGCTGCATTTATTTACCGCGCAGTGCGAAGGCAATTCCGCCTGCAGCAACAACAGCAGAATTTCATGATGGCTGTCACACATGAACTGAAAACGCCAATCGCTGTCGCCAAGCTTAATCTGGAAACTTTACAGCGATATAATCTGGATGAAGAGAAACGAAAAAAAATGATTAGCGCTGCGTTGCAGGAAACAAACAGGCTGAACACGCTCGCAAGTAACATTCTTGTTTCATCACAGCTTGAAGGCGGCAATTACAATATTTCGAGAGAAGAGATTGATTTTTCTTCGTTCATAAAAAATATAGCAAACGATTATCAAACTCGTTTTATAGAAAGAAAATGGCAATCGGATATTGAGCCTGATATTGCTATCAAAAGCGATACATTATTATTACAAATGCTCGTCAATAATCTCATCGAAAATGCCATTAAATATTCACCTAAAAATTCATTGGTTCATATTGAGCTGAAAAAAGAGAATAGTCATGCATTGTTGAAAGTGAAAGATGAAGGCATTGGAATTCCTGATAATGAAAAGAAAAAAATATTTGAAAAGTTCTATCGCGTGGGTAATGAATCCACAAGAACTTCGCAGGGAACCGGACTTGGTTTGTATCTATGCAAAAAAATTGCTAAAGACCATTCAGCGCAAATTACTATCACTGACAATTCACCGGCAGGAAGTATTTTTACAGTGAAATTTTAATTCCAGATTTTCAAGAGAGTTAAAACGACCTTCAATACATAGAATGAATGAGCACAGAAAAAAAGATATCTATTCTTTTGGTGGAAGATGAAGAGAATCTTCACGAAGCACTGAAGCTAAACCTTGAGCTCGAAGGCTATGAAGTGACTTCTGCTTTTGATGGAGCGCAGGCTCTAAAATCAATAGAGCAGGAATATTTCAACCTTATTATTCTGGATGTAATGTTGCCCGGGATCGATGGAATCAGCATCACTGAAACCGTTCGTGTGAAAAACAATGACGTGCCGATATTAATCCTCAGCGCAAAAAACACCAGCGCAGACCGTGTGCTTGGATTGAAAAAAGGCGCGGATGATTATCTCACTAAACCATTTAATCTTGAAGAATTGTTATTGCGAATCCAAAAACTGGTTGAAAAAAACAAACGGATCGAATCTAAAACTTTAGTTGGCGACAAATATTCATTCGGCAAAAACACGATTGATTTCAAAGCGCAGGAAGCGATGAATAAAAAAGGGAAGTGCATTGAGCTCAGCAAAAAAGAAACAATGCTGCTCAAGCTGCTGATTGAAAATAAAAACGAAGTAGTGACAAGAGAAAAAATTCTTCAGGCAGTCTGGGGGTATAATGTTTATCCAACCACAAGAACCATCGATAATTTCATTCTCAGCTTCCGCAAATATTTTGAAGACGACAGCCGAAACCCGAAATATTTTCATTCTGTGAGAGGAGTGGGATATAAATACAGTGAATAGGCAATGGTGAATGGTCAATTGTAAATAGTGAATAATAAGGTGAGTGGTCAACAAATATTTTCAGTGAATTCCAATTCTGGAAATTCACCATTGACTATTCACCATTCACCGCTACACTTCATTAATATACTTGATAATATGCTCTGCATTTTGAAGCATATTCTCCATGTCAGTGGGATTATAATCCGGAGTATATAAATTCATTTCGCAACTGCTTAAGATATTTTGCAATTGATAGATTGCATCATCATCCCAGCCTTTTGCTTTCAATTGTATGGCAATATTGTATTTGTTCAATTCGCTCGCAGGCAAATTTAATTTATCAGAAAGCGCTTCCCATATTGCTCGGTTTAATTCTGCATAAAATCCTTTGTGGTCTCCATTTCCAAGCAATCGCTTCGTTCTTGCCAAAGGGTCAACAATTTCCACAGTATGAATAAAAGATATTTCAACTTCTTTCTTTGCTTGTTCCAAAGCTGCTGCTTGTTTAAGTACTTCTTCTTTTTTCAGCGATGTTGTATTATGTATCCACAAAAAAAGACCAACACAAATAAGGATGATAGCTGCGAAAATCCATTCCAGATGGTCAACTACAAAAGTCTTTATTGTGTTCAGCACATTTTCACTTGATTGTGTTGACATGTTTTTGCTCAAAGAAGATGACGATTGTTTTTTCGCTGCTGAAGCATCAAAATGCAAAGCCTGGCTTTGCAATGTTTTATAGGAATTAGTGGAAGGGTCGAAATAAGAAAAGCTAATTGCAGGAATATCATAGCTCCCTGCTGTTTTGGGAGTGAACACATATTCAAAAGTCTTCGAGCCTTTCATCGGCGCGATTGTTTTGTCGATATTTTCTTTTGAGCTTGTCCCATACGTATCAATATTTGAGGGCCATTGAACCTGTGGCGCATCAACAACAGGAATATTACCGCTTCCGTTCACAGTCACTTTTAATGTCGCCGCATCTTGCGCTGCAACATTTTTTTTATCAATAGAAGCATCGATATTAAAATGTCCGACTGCGCCATTGAAATCTGCAGGCTTGCTGATTTCCGGTAAAGGTTTCACAGTAATCGTGAGCGGTTTGCTCGTGAGTGTAATGTGTTCTTGAACATCTTCGCCGGATTCGTCGTCGTTAATCTGGTCAAAAAGATTTTGCCAAATGCTATTTGAGCGATGCGCTTTTCCAGATGATTTTATATAATGAACAGTATTCTCCACTTCCACCTGGCTTAATTCAACAGGGCCAGCTTGCAATGGAATCAATTGCGCTTTGCGAATGACATGAACAGTGAAAGGTTTGCCATTTACATTTTCAACAGTAGCAGCATCATTATTCGGATCAATCATATCATACACACTAAATCCGTTCAGAGAAGGGTGTTTAGTAACCCTCGATTCAGATTGAAGTCTTGTATATAATTTATAAGTTGCAACTATCGGTTCGCCAACATAGCAAGTGTTTTTATCCACCTGCACTTTCACAAATAAATTTTTCTTTGTTTTTTCAGCCATATTTTCTCCGGGCCTAAGCACATAATCTTTATCATCAGCTACAGGCTCACGTGGCATAGAAGGCACCAGCATCGGATTGATATTACCTGAATTTCCTGTGCTGCTTGTTGTCACTTCAACTGTTACCGGATTTGAGCGCATGGGTTTCCCATCTACTTCTGCAGTTGCTCCCTGAATCGTGAAGTTGCCTGTCTTGTTGGGTTGAAGAATAAAAGAAACTCCTTTGTATTGCGACATGTTTCCATTCACAATCGTCATGCCGCTGGATTGCATCGGTCCTTCTACAACATGAAAATCTGGAAATGCAGGTGGTGTAAGCCGTTCAATTTGTTTTGCATTTTCTACCACAAATTCAACCTGCACATAATCTCCCCTGCCGATTTCTTTGCTGCTGATAACGGTTGTAAATTTCACTTGCTGGGCTAATGATGTAGCAGAAAAAAGCAAGATGAAAAAAGCAGTAAAATGAAATCGTACAAATGGAACGATAACCTTAAAATTTATTTGTGCAAAATTCATAACAAACCCATCATATCCGTTATTGCAAATATAAAAATTGATGGCTAATGAAGTTCATTCAATATTTCTTTGAGCACAGATTTTGGGAGATTATTAAGATTTTAAGAACTTCTAACTGGAAACTATAGTCTGGAAACTTCTTTACAAATCTCCCAGTTGCGGTCTGATGATAATCTCTTCCACAGTTGCCTGCGGCGATAACTGCGATGAGGCATAAATCATGTGAGCAATATCATTTGCTTCCATAATGCGTTTTTCATCAACGCCGCTGCCAATCCATGAATCAGTATAAACAGCTCCGGGATAAACTGCTGTTACTTTTATGCCGAAAGGCTTCATTTCTTCCCGCAGGTTTTTTGAAAATCCTGCCAGCGCAAATTTGCTGATGCTGTAAGAACCTCCATTGTTATAAGCTTTCAATGATGCGATGGAGCACATGTTGAAAATATGAGCTCTCGAACCATTTGAATTTTCCTGTTTCATCATTCGTGGCAACAACTTTCTTGTCAAATGATAGGCGCTGTATAAATTAATGTTCATCATTTCTTCGAGCGTCCCTTCTTTTTCATCATGCACATTTCCGGGAAGAAAATTGCCTGCATTGTTAATAAGGATATCAATTGAAATGCCAAGGCTCAGAATCCACTCCCCTAATGCTTTTGCTTCTTCGCTTTTGCTGATATCAAAAGCTTTTGCTTTGATGTTGACAGAAGGAAATTTTGTTTGAAACTCTTCCATCGTTTTGTATAGCGCGATGTCATTTCTGGAGCTCAGGTATAAATTATAATTATTAGCTGCAAACTTTTCCGCAATCGCTTTTCCCAATCCGCGCGAAGCTCCGGTGATGATAATATTCATATTTACGATTTAAGATTTGTGACATTCTAAATCATCTGTCAAATTTAACTGCAAACAAATTATGATAATATTCTTCTAACATCACAAATCGTACATTGCAACATGAAATATAGGCATCTTTTCTTTGATCTTGACCACACGCTCTGGGATTTTGAGGCAAACAGCAAGCTGACGTTAAGCGAAATTTATCATACTCTCAAACTTGAAGAAAGAGGTGTTCATGATTTTAATTTGTTCCATAAAAATTACCTTATTCACAACGATAAATTGTGGGAGCGTTATCGAAATGGTTTTATTAAAGTGGATGAACTGCGATGGAAAAGAATGTGGCTGAGTTTGCTTGATTTTAAAATCGGTGATGAAGCATTGGCAAGAGAAATGGGAAATCTGTTTCTTGATTTACTGCCTTCGAGAAAATTATTATTCCCTTATGCCGTTGAAATTTTAGATTACTTAACAGAAAAAAAATATCAGCTTCATTTAATCACGAACGGATTTGAAAAAACACAGCATAGCAAATTGATAAATTCAGGTATTGATAAATATTTTAAAGAGGTAATTACTTCCGAAAGCTCGAACAGTTTAAAGCCTCACAAAGAAATTTTTGATTATGCTTTCGCAAAGACCGGAGCGAAAAGAGAAGAAAGCATCATGATTGGAGACAGTCTTGACGTAGATATTCAAGGCGGCATTAATGCCGGCATCGACCAGATTTATGTGAACCACATTAATGTGAAACCGGATATAAATCCAACTTATGTAGTCTATTCATTAAAAGAACTGGAAAATATTTTTTGAAAAAACATTCAATATTCAACACTCAATAATCAATGCTCAAAGGGAATATTGTTTTAAAACCCAGCAGCTTAATTTCAATAAATTTTCTTCACTTGAAAATTGTCTGTTGAATATTGAGGGTTGATTGTTCACGAACCTCTATTCATCATTGACCATTAACCACCTCACCACTCTGCCAGCACTGTCACCCCACCTTGCACAACTTCATTCAATTTCACATTCACTTTTGTTCCGAGTGGCAATAGCAAATCAACCCGTGAACCGAATTTGATGAATCCCATTTCTGCACTTTGCTCTACTTTCTGTCCGACACTTAGATAATTTACAATTCGTTTTGCCAATGCACCTGCAATTTGCTTTACTAAGATTTCTCCTTTATCTCCTTTTATTACTACGCTGTGCCTTTCATTTTGTGTAGATGATTTCGGGTCCCATGCAACAAGATATTTTCCTTTATGATATTTATTATAGACAACTTCGCCACTAATTGGAAGTCTGTTCTGGTGCACATTTGCAGGGCTCATAAAAACAGAAAGCTGCAATCTTTTGTCTTTGAAATATTCTTCATCCACCGTTTCTTCAATCACTACCACTTTTCCATCAGCAGGGCAGACAATAAAATTATTTCCAGTAGAAAGCTTCCTGTTGGGCACACGAAAAAATGAAATCAAAAAAAGCACAAGCCCAAGCGTGACGATAAAAATCAGCCAGCTAAGCCATGGCAAATGAAAGCTGATAAAATAAAATGAAAGAAGATTAATGAATGCAAAAACGATGAAGCTGATTGCAATGGTTTTATATCCTTCTTTATGAATTGTCATTGATTGAAATTGATGTTGCAAATGTAAAGTGTTTTTGTTTCACGCAACGAACACACAAAGAATACCAAGTGAACAAAGCTTTTTGTACAATGCATTATTACAGAGAACTAGAAATCGGTTTTTAAGAATTAGCTGTGTCCGTTGCCTTCTTTACGCCTGTTGCGTTAAACTCTTTCTATTTAAAAAATAAAACGATGCACAGCCACACAAACGGAGTTGCTAATAATAGTGAATCAAATCTATCCAAAAAACCGCCATGCCCCGGCATAATATAACCGCTGTCTTTCACATCTGCCATGCGTTTTAATTTGCTTTCGAGCAAATCACCAAATGTGCCAACGATGGATGCTATAGCTGAAATAAGAATTAATTGTAAAATTATATCCCAATCAGTTTCTCTTCTATTGAAGTATCCAATCAAACCCATCACGATTAATGATAAAATAATTCCTCCGACGGTTCCTTCCCATGTTTTTTTAGGTGAGATTTTTGTGAGTGGAGTTTTGCCAATGAAAGAGCCAACGATATAAGCCATCGTATCATTGATCCAAATGCTGGCAATAATAATGATAACATAAATTTTCCCTACAACATCGCCAATAGTATAAAAAGCTCCCGTTGTTTCGTCAGTGAACCGTGTTCTTAAATTTGTCAGCAAGGCCCAGCTTAATGAAATATAAATGATTCCAAAAAGCGAGTGCGCCATATTTTTGAAATGCAATTTTCGTGTCAGGGCAATATCAATAATCGGCAATGCGAACCAAAAAAATAATCCTGCCCAATAGCCAATCACACTCAAAGAAATTCCTGCAACTTGATAAGTTTTTCCTGTAAAAAAAAGCATGATGCACCAACCTGCAATCATCACTCCATATTTATGCAGCTTGCTTATCTGCAAATAGCCATTATCAATTTTGCCAACTAATTTTTGATATTCAACCCAGCAACCAAAATGAATGATAGAAAACAAAACGAAAAAGCTCCAGAAATTCCAGAGCAAGCCTGTGAGCATCACTGCTGCAAAAATGAGAGCGGTGAGCGCTCGTGTGCGAAAAACTGCTGCATTGAATGCCATGAAAAAAATTACTTTGATTATTTATTTTAGAACTAAATCCATTGTTGACACCTCATCAACTTCAAACCACAAACCCGTTGTGCTCATTCAGTTTCCCCGATTCATACACTTTCGCATAAGTAACCGTTGATTGCTTTTTCAAAAGGTATAAAATACCAAATACAATGCAACCACTTATTAATGCAACGTATATCGGAAAAGAAGGGTTTTTATTTGCGATTTCCGGGTAATATTTTACAGCAACAATCTGTGCTGCATTAAAAAAAAAGTGCCCTACAATACTTGGCAGCAAGCTGTTGCCATACCAAAATAGTGCTCCAAGAATAATTCCAAGAAACATGCGTGGCAAAAAACCTGCGAACTGAAAATGGAAGGCAGAAAACAATGCAGCTGTAACAATAATGCCTGTCCATGGTTTTTTAAAAATATTAATTAGGATTCTCTGCAGGCAACCTCTGAAAAAAACTTCTTCGCATATTGCAGGCAATAGAGCTATTAGCAAAATATTTATAATAAAATCAAAAGAATTATTTTCCTTAAGAAAAGCCTTCATCATTTTAGCAGTATCGTTTTCTGTGTCCGTCAGGGATTTGCTGAGAGGTATATGCTCATTTAATTTCGCGAGCAATTCAGCAAATGGAAATGAGCATAAAACAACGATTACCGCAAGAAAATAAAAATTTACCTTTTCGCTGCTTTTGAACCCTAAAAAATAAAATTGCTTGAACCGAAAAGTCAAAAAAGCAAATACTATCGAGGTTAGCAAGAATAAGAGGATTGAAGAAATGGCTTGTATCAGTTTTTCGGCATTTACAATTTTAACGTCATTGTAATTTATATCACTTAGACTCTTTATTACAATTCCTTTGCTTGACAAAATGACCTGCATCGTTAATCCTGCAAAAATAAAACCTGCCCCCAGCAACATTATAAGAACAGCAAGCTGTGACCAGGGGGAATGAATGCGCAAATAACTTCTCATTATAATTGTAGGCGATTAGTATGTAAATTTGCACCTCGCTGCGAAGCAGCATGGATACGGGTTGCAAGATACGTGATAGAATGAGATTTATCTGTTATCCCGTATCTCGCACCATGAATCAAAAATTAATAATGTCTGTAAGAATTGGAAATATTGAATTGCCGGAATTCCCATTGTTGCTTGCGCCAATGGAGGATGTGAGCGATCCTCCGTTTCGGGCAGTGTGCAAAGACAATGGCGCTGATTTGATGTACACAGAATTCATCAGCAGCGAAGGATTAATTCGCGATGCCATCAAGAGCAAAAGAAAATTGGACATCTTCGATTATGAACGACCTGTCGGCATTCAGATTTTTGGCGGCGATGAAGAAAGCCTTGCGCTTGCTGCAAAAATTGTGGACGTAACGAATCCTGACTTGCTCGATATTAATTTTGGATGCCCTGTAAAAAAAGTAGCCCTGAAAGGCGCAGGCGCAGGTGTATTAAAAGATTTGGATTTAATGGTTCGGTTAACCAGTGCCGTTATTAAATCGACATCACTTCCTGTGACTGTGAAAACACGCTTAGGCTGGGATGACAATACAAAAAACATTGAAGAAGTTGCAGAGCGATTGCAAGACATCGGAATTAAAGCATTGGCAATTCACGGGCGAACTCGCATGCAGATGTACAAGGGCGAAGCAGATTGGACATTGATTGGTAAAGTGAAAAATAACCCGCGCATTACCATCCCGATTTTTGGAAATGGCGATATCGACAGCCCGGAAAAAGCGCTTGAATATAAAAACCGTTATGGTATTGATGGCATTATGATTGGCCGTGCTGCGATTGGTTATCCATGGATATTTGATGAGATAAAATATTTTTTCAAAACCGGAGAACATTTGCCGCCTCCGACTATTGACCAGCGCATTGAAGTTTGCAGAAAGCATTTGCATAGATCCATTGAATGGAAAGGGCCTGTTGTTGGCGTGAACGAAATGCGCAGGCATTATGCAAACTATCTGAAAGGATTGCCAAACATTAAAGAATACAGAAACAAACTGGTTACATTAAAAACCGGTGATGAAATTGATGAGGTTTTAGGTGAAGTAGCTGAAACATACGCCGGCTTTGAATTTCAGCAGAATGTGGTGGAGCTGATTAATTATCATGAGAAATGCCCGATTGAGTGATGAGTTTGCAGTTGACAGTTTTCAGTTCACACAATCTTATTATTGTGTATAAGCCATGGAAGCCATTAATGTTTATCTCTTCTCAAAACTTTCCAATTGCTCCATATAAACCTTCGCTCGCTTTTCTGCAAAATAATCTGCACCTAACATTAAAGCAGCTTGTATTGCTAATGTGATTCCTAACCCTGCCCAAAATGATTTTTCCTGATTGTTTTTGAAATAAATGATCACTGCAATGCCGGTCACAATAAATACAATTTCTATCCAGCGATAAATGACAAAGTTTTTATTTACCGTCTGCATTCTTGGCAACTCTTCATTTTTTAGTTTTCCCGGGTTCATGTCATAAGCATACACATTATCGATTCGCTGTTTGTCGCTTCTTGCATAAACTGTGTAACCAACAACAGCTTGTATCAATCCGATAACAAGCAACGGAATCGCAGCGCCTTTATAAAAATTATTTTTAAGAAAAAAATAAAATGTGATGGCAAGCAGAATTGCAATTATCCCAATGATGAGGAACAGCAGGCTTTCCTGTTTTTCAGCGATGAAATATTTTTCAATATCGGTTTTGGTGAACATAGGTTTTTTTATTTTCAGTAAGATAATATGTTCATTCAGTTTTATTCTTTTACAGAGCTTTTCTGATTTCTTCCATGTCTGGCATAATAGATGGGTCGAAATAATTCATTAGAACTCCATTTTCATCAATCAGATATTTGCAAAAATTCCAAACAGGTGCCTGATCGTTCCATCCATTCAACGTTTTGTCTGAAAGCCATTTGAAAATGATATTCTGCTCTGGCGATTTTATTACAGTGCTTTTCTTAGCCAGTGGAAATGTTACCCCAAAATTCACTTTGCAAAATTCTGCTATCGCTTCGTCATTTCCTTTTTCCTGTTCGCCAAAATCATTCGCAGGAAAGCCAATCACTATTAGCTTGTCCTTATTTTCTTTGTATAAAATTTCAAGGTCATTATATTGAGGAGTGTAGCCACAATCAGACGCAGTGTTCACCAGCAGAACTTTTTTCCCTTTAAGAGAAGACAAATGCAGAGTATCTCCATTGTTCAGCGAAACATTCAAATCATAAAAAGATTTCTGTGGCTGAATATTATTTTCATTCGCAAGCATCTTAATATTTCTATTTTTTCTTTTTGATATAAGCAGAAAAATCGGATAAATGATTTTGATAACTTTTTGCCTCAGGGTCATAGTTTCAATTTAAATGTTTTCAAAGAAGCACAACGATATTCACCATTCACAATTGACCATTCACTTCTCACCTGATAATCCATTTAAAAATTTTCAGTTTGCCTTTGAATGGTGGATATTTCATGCTCGGATCAAACCATGTTGGCGTTTTCATCACAGCTTTTGCATGCGTGAATGTATCGAAAGTATTTTTGCCATGATATGCGCCAATCCCGCTGTTGCCAATACCGCCGAATGGGATGTGATGATTTGTAAAATGCCATGCCGTATTATTAACGCAACCGCCGCCGAAAGGAACTGATTCCATCCATTCTTTTTCTTTTGCAGCGCTTGATGTAAATAAATAAAGCGCCAATGGGTTTGCATTTTGCCGAACAATTTGCACTGCTTCTTCATGTGAACTAAAATAAAGCACCGGCAATATTGGCCCGAAAATTTCATCCTTCATCACAGATGAATCCATCGAAATATTATCAAGTACGGTTGGGGCAATGAAAAGATTTGATTTATCATTTTCACCGCCCGCAATTATTTTCCCTTCTGATAAATAGCTTATGAGCTTATCAAATCTTTTTTCATTAATAATCTTCCCATATTCTTCGCTTGCCATTTTATCCTCCCCGTAAAAAGAATTAATGGTGGTTCTTATTTTTTCCAGAAATTTTTCTTTGATGCTTTCATGAACTAACAGATAATCCGGAGCAATACAAGTTTGACCCGCATTTATAAATTTACCCAATACAATTCTTCTTGCAGCAACATTTATATCTGCATCACTTTCAACAATCGCAGGACTTTTTCCGCCAAGCTCCAGCGTAACGGGCACTAAATCTTTTGCTGCAAGCTGATAAATAATTTTTCCTACAGGAATGCTTCCGGTATAAAATACATGGTCGAACCGAAAATCATTCATCATCGAAGGGATAATGGCTGCACCATCACCTTGCACAATATTGATGTATTCCGGTTTATAAATTTTCCTGATGATTTTTTCCATCACATCTGCCGTTGCAGAAGCAAATTCAGAAGGTTTCAGCATCGCACAATTTCCGCCCGCAATAGCGCCGACTAATGGGATTAACAATAATTGAAAAGGATAATTCCATGGAGAAATAATCAACACAACTCCTAATGGATCGCGATAAATTTTGCTGGATGATGGAAGGTTCACCAAATCTGTTCCGGCAGATTTCGGTTTCATCCATTTTTTCAGATTCTTTAATGTAGTATTAATTTCAGCGAGTAATAATCCAAGCTCGCTTGCATAAGCTTCTTCACGATTTTTTTTTAAGTCGGAATATAATCCAGCATAAATTTCTTCTTCATGTTCAAGCACCGTTTTTTTCAGCAATTGTAATTGCTCTTTGCGAAACTCGTAAGAGCGTGTTGCACCTATTTCAAAATATGCCCGCATTTGTTGCAAAGAAAAATCGCTCATTATTTTTTTATTATGCAGCATGTAATTTACGGCAAAGCGGCATAAAATTTTTAACTTAGTTTAATCATGACAGACGAATATTACATGTTGCAGGCAATCAAAGAAGCCCGCAAAGCTTACGAAATCGGTGAAGTGCCAATTGGCGCATTGGTGGTAATGGGCGGAAAGATTATTGCACGCGGTCATAATCATGTTGAAAAGCTGAACGACTCAAGTGCACATGCAGAAATCATTGCGCTCACTTCTGCTTTTAATTTTTTAGGAAGCAAATATTTACCAGAAGCAGCGTTATATGTTACGTTAGAACCATGTCTGATGTGCGCAGGCGCATTGTACTGGAGCAAAATCGGCCGCATTGTTTATGGCGCCGATGATGAAAAAAATGGTTATAAAAAATATGTCATACCACTTCCTTCCATTAAAGAAGCAGGCGTTGGCCCCTGGCCTTTTCATCCAAAAACACAATTGATCAACGGGATTTTGAAAGATGAATGTGCTATGCTAATGAAAGAATTTTTTAAAGCAAGAAGATAAATTCTCACTATTTAAGTTCTTCAATTAAATATTGACTTCCTGCTTTCAAAGTTGACTCTGAACTATTAACTACGGACTTTCTTCAATGGCATTAGTTTTGAGCAATCAACTTATCAGCCTTACATTTGTTCTCCATTTCAAACAAACAATAAATTTAAAATCAAATATTATGGCATTCACATTACCAGCGCTTCCTTATGCGCACGATGCATTGGAACCTTATATCGACACTACGACGATGCAGATACACCACGGCAAGCACCACCAGGCTTATGTCGACAACCTGAACAAAGCAATTGCAGGAACGCCGAACGAAAATAAATCGCTTGAAGAATTAGTGAAAAGTGCAGGCAGCATTAGCCCTGCTGTTCGCAACAATGGCGGCGGACATTGGAATCATAGTTTTTTCTGGGGAATATTAGCCCCAAATGCCGGCGGCACTCCATCAGGAAATTTGGGTGATGCGATTAACGCAGCATTTGGTTCATTCGATGCCTTCAAAGAAAAATTTGCAGCAGCAGGCGCTACTCGTTTTGGCAGTGGCTGGGCATGGCTGATCGTGAAAGATGGCAAGCTTGAAGTTTCATCAACCCCTAATCAGGATAATCCTTTGATGGATGTTGCTGAAGTGAAAGGCACGCCGGTTTTAGGAGTTGATGTTTGGGAACATGCTTATTATCTAAAATATCAAAACCGCAGGCCGGAATATCTCGGTGCTATCTGGAATGTGATCAACTGGGATAAAGTGTCTGAGCATTTTGCAAACGCTTCAAAATAAATTTTGTTCCAAAAAATTATTACTTTCAATCCCGACAAATTTTGTCGGGATTTATTTTTCAAAAAACTGTTTATGCAAAAAATAAAAATGATTGCTGCTCTGGCAATTTTAGTTTTAGCTGTTTCATGCACATCGCATAGCAAGAAAATTTTAGTGTATGCCAGCAATGATATTCAGGTTGATGAAAGCCAGAAAAATATTACCGTTACAGAAGGCACAACACATCATGAAAAAACTTTAGAATTTAAAGGCAGCGATCCTGTTACTTTAAATGTTCAATCGCCTTCGGGGAAATCAACCTTGCTGGCAACTGAAGATGGGTTATATATTGTGAACCTGAAACCGGACACTGTTGTTGGAAGCTATCAGCATGTTGGCGCAGATAACAGAACAGGGAAAATCAGCAATGAAGAATTAGATGCAAAAATTGACAGCTTAAAAAAATTAATTGCAGACTCGAATGTGAGCGCAGCAAATAGAAATTATTTCATCAAGCCAAATAGCATTGCAAAAATCACAGATAAGAGAGACGCAAAAATTTTTGGGCCATTCACAACCATTCCAATGGGTTTTGATGCTTCATCAGTTCCGGAGATTTATAAATTTTATGCAATCAAAGAAGAAAGAGAAATTCTTGAGAAACTAACGGGGAAGGCTAAGTGAAAATAGAGATGTAAGATATCAGATTCGGGATTAGTGCTGACTGATAACTGTAGACTGCTCATGGCACGGGGTCATAACCATGACCGCCCCATGGATGACAGCGCAAAATTCTTTTGATTGCAAGCCATAAGCCTTTAAAAATCCCATGCTTTTTTAATGCTTCAACAGCATAATGTGAGCAGGTTGGCGTGAACCGGCACTTTGGACCGAGTATCGGAGAAATAATCCATTGATACAGCTTGATGAGCAATATAAAAGGAATGCTAAGTATTTGAAGAATTTTTTTCACTGACCACATTAATAAGTCTTTGCAAAATTACTCCCATCTTTTCAAAAACCATTTTATATTCAGGGAGCTCTTTGCCTGTGTAAATTACGAATACGCTTACTTGTTGATTTCTTTCTTTCAGTAAATTATTAAGGTTTGTTTTTTGCAAGCGATAAGCTTCTTTCATCAATCTTTTAATTCTGTTCCTGTCAACTGCCTTCTTGAAATTTTTGCTGCTTGCGCCCACTCCAAATTGAACAGTGAATGGTGAATGGTGAATGGTGAATGATTTGTGATGCAGATAATAGATACGGAATGGGAATAGAGAGAAATTTTTCCCTTCCCTGAACAATTGTTCAATGATCTTTCGGCTTTTCAGCCTTTCATTTTTTCCTAAAGTGAATTGCCTGCTGATAAAAACTAAATTTAAAAAAATAGCCCCGGCAAAACCGGAGCTATAAAAATATATAATATCAAATAAAGCCTTGGCTTATTTCAATTTTGATTCGTCAGAAACAGTGAGCTTTTTGCGGCCTTTTTTGCGGCGGCTAGCCAGCACTTTGCGGCCATTAGCTGTTTGCATGCGCTTGCGAAAACCATGAACAGTTTTGCGCCTGCGCCTGTGGGGTTGAAATGTACGTTTCATTTTTAATCTTTTTACTAACCTTTTTAAAAATGCCCGGGAGAAACGGGCTGTTTCAATTTCATCGCCACGAGCCACCATGCTCACAGCCGTGAAAGGTCGGCAAAGGTAGCTTAATAATTTTATATTTTCTGCCTGAAATGAAGATTTTTCTAAAGAACTAGATGTTTTGATTTAACCGCCTTTCCGTAAAAAATAGTAGCGTGGTTATCAAAATCTTCGGTTGAATCGGTGGTGTAGAAATCTATATTCCCATTTCTACTGAATTTACTTTCTATTTCAGGATGGCGATGCAGATAATCGACGAGGCTATTGGCGACAATTTCGCCTTGCGAGATAATTGAAATGCCGGAAGGAAGAAATCTTGAAATCTTTTCTTTCAGAAGCGGATAATGAGTGCAGGCAAGCAACACTGTATCTATTGCATTATTTTTTTGCATCAAGCTATCAATGTATTCTTTTACAAAATAATCAGCCCCATCGCTGTTGTGCTCATTATTTTCAATCAATGGCACCCACATCGGACATGCTTGTTGAACAACATTTATTTCTGGAAAAAATTTATTTATTTCCACCAGATAAGATTCTGACTGAACAGTTCCGTTTGTTGCAAATATGCCTACATTGTCTGTATTGGTAAAAGTTCCGATAATTTCAGTTGTTGGCCTGATGACTCCAAGAACTCTTTTTTCGGGATCAATTTTTGGAAGATCATTTTGTTGAATAGTCCGTAAAGCTTTTGCTGAAGCAGTGTTGCAGGCTAGTACCACCAACGGGCAATTCATTTTAAAAAACCATTGCACAGATTCTAACGTGTATCTATATACGCTTTCGAAAGACCTTGTTCCGTATGGCGCACGTGCATTATCGCCAAGGTATATATAATCATACTGAGGCAGCTTCGCTGTTATTTCTTTCAGAACAGTTAGGCCGCCATAACCAGAATCAAATACACCGATAGGCTGATATGAATCCATTCTGCAAAAATAAAAAAGCCCCGCAAATGCGGGGCTTTAAAATATTTTATATCAAATTTATTTAAGACCTAATTTCTTTTTTACTAATGGCAACAAATCATCTGCATTTGGATAAGCATACAGCGCTTCCTTCTGAAGCACATATGTGTACCCGTTTTCTTTAGCAACAGCTTGTATTGTTTCAACTGCCTTTTTTTGTACCGGTGCTATCAATTCTTGTTGCTTTTGTTGCATTTGCTCACCAGCTTGTTGTTGAAATTGTTGAACTTTCAAATATAGCTCCCCTAAAGTTTTCCTTTTAAGTTCAAGCTGGGCTTTCGTATATTTTAAGGTGTCTTTTGAGCTTAAAATGCTATCCTGCTCATTGAATTCTTTTTTCATATCTTCAAACTGCTGAGCTAATGCATTGCGGAAATCATTCATGGATGTATCTGCTTTTTTATACTCAGGCATAGCTTGAATAAATTCATTAAGGCTTATATAACCTATTTTCGTTTGTGCATTAACGTTTGTTTTTGCTGCGAGAAGAAAAGCTGCTGCCAACACAATTGAAACAATCTTTTTCATTTTTTTAAATGTTTGTTTTTAAATCAACATGAACAGCGCCTAGGGCTGCTTCATGTTCGTTGTTTAGTTCAGATATAAATAGATAATAAAATTCGGTTTCAGTTTAACGTTTTCTATTGTTTTATTCCCAGCTCCTTCAGCACATCTTCGCTCTTGTCTAATTTTGGGTCGGCAAAGATAACAGTAATTCCTTCACTTTTATCTAAAATAAAATCATACATGCGGCTGACTGCAATTTTTTGGATGGCATTATAAACCTTATCCTGTATGGGTTTCACGAGCTCTTGTCTTTTTTTAAACAAATCTCCTTCAAAACCAAAGCGTTTGCGCTGCAGATCGCGTACTTCTTTCTCACGGTTAAAAATCTCGTCTTCTCTTTTCTTTTTTAAATCGTCGCTCAGCATCACTTGTTCCGCTTCATAATCCTTATACATTTTTGAAAGAACTTCCTGTTTATCGTCAATTTCTTTTTGCCAGACCTCACTTTGCTGATCCAATTTTTTTTGAGCCTCTGTGTATTCGGGCATTTTTGCAAGAATGTATTTAGTATCAACTATTGCATAGCGCTGCGCATTTACAGCAAATGCAAAAGAAAGCATGACAAGAGCAAGGATGATTATCTTTTTCATAATTCGTTTTTTGAGTGCGGGAATTTAATCATTATTCCGGTTCAAAGCCCAACATAAATGTGAATCGGCTTGCATCTTTTATAGAACCGTTCTGAATCCTGTCAAGACCGATACCATAATCAAATCCTAATAAACCGAACATCGGAAGGAAGAACCGAAGACCAACACCTACACTTCTGCGCAATTGGAATGGATTATATTCCTGATAATTCCTCCAACCATTTGCTGCTTCAAAAAATGCTTCTCCATAGATAGTGCTGCTTGGGTTAGTGACGAAAGGATAGCGCATTTCCAAAGTATATTTATTGAAGAGCACGAAGAATTGCTGACTTGTCTGTTGTTCCGGATTAACTTTTGGATCAGGGTTTTGGTAAACCGGATAACCTCTTTGTGAGATAATATCATAACCCAATAAACCGAAATTATTTGTGAGCCCTGCATCACCTAATTGGAAGCGCTCAAATGGTGAGAAATCCAGCTTGCTATTATAGCGTCCCATAAATCCATATTTCACAGAAGCCTTTAACACAAACTGTCTCGATTTATCTGCACCCATAGCTTTACCAATTGGGATGTACCATTCATTGGTAAATCTCCACTTATGATACTCTGGTAATTCATAGCTTTGGTTTTGTGTAATATTCTTGTCAAACAAAGAATAAGGCGGTGTGAACTGTACACTTAATAATGTATTAGATCCGCTATGTGGGAAAATCGGTTGATCGAGTGAATAGCGGCTGAGTGCGAGTTTGAAGCTAAAATTTTTTGTATGGCCGTTACGGAAATTGCTTGTGAAAAGCGGATAATTCGTCAAATCGTATTGTACAAAATTCACTGAATAAGTCAGCGTGAAATAATCATCAGGCCATTTCAGTCGTGTTCCTAAAGCAACTGTTACACCAATATTTTTCAACGAGTTTGTATCACTGAATTTGTAGGTGTTGGTGCTATAGTTATAACCGCCGGTTCTGAAAACGCTTCTGTAAACGCTAAATGTGAGGGAGTTGTTCTTCTTTCCACCAAACCATGGCTCAGTGAAAGATGCATTATAAGATTGATAAGCCTTTCCATTAGACTGAATTCTCAAGCTAAGTTTCTGTCCATCACCTGCAGGGATCGGATCCCAGGATGATTTTTTCCAGATCTGTTTGATGGAAAAATTATTGAAAGAAATACCGACTGTTCCTGTCAAGCCAATACCGCCGCCCCAGCCTGCCGATAATTCAAGCTGGTCTGCAGATTTTTCTTCAACGCTCCAGTTAATGTCTACCGTTCCATCTTCCTGATTAGGAACAGGGTTCGGAACCACTTTTTCCTGATTGAAAAAACCAAGGTTCACAATCTCTCTTTGAGAACGGATCAGCTCGGTACGGCTGAATTTTTCGCCAGGAATTGTTCTCAGTTCACGACGGATAACATATTCCTTTGTTTTTTCATTACCCGTGATGGTAACATTTTTTATCGTAGCCTGCGGACCTTCTACCATGCGGATCTCAAAATCAATCGTGTCATTATATACAGCAGTTTCCACCGGATCTATGCGGAAGAAAAGATATCCATCATCCTGATACAATCCGCTGATATCGCCGCCTTCTGCAGAAGGCTGTAATTTCTTCCTAAGGATGTCAAGATTATAAATATCTCCTTTCTTGATCCCCATGATCACATTCAAAATTGAATCAGAATATTTGGTGTTTCCTTTCCAGCCAATATTGCCGAAATAATATTTATGCCCTTCTTCCACTTTAATGTCGATATCCATCTGACCTTTCTTATTATAATATTGTGTGTCTGCAACGATAGTGGCATCACGATAGCCCAATGAATTATAATAATCAATCACTTTCTGTTTGTCGTCAGTAAATTTTTTGGCATTGAATTTCGATCCGCTAAATAACTTGAATCGGAAATATGGATCTAAGAATTCTTTTGTCTGAGTGAAAGAAAGAAAGCCCCAGTTGTCTACATATTGTTTAAAGCTGACTGTTTTCCTTTGTCCATAAGTGCTTGAATCACGCGTTGGGAACAGCGTGAAATGCGTTAATTCCTTTGTGTCTTTCAGTTGCTTTTTTAATTTGCTTTCCGACACAGCTTCATTTCCAAAAAAACTGATCTCATTAATGTGGACCTTCACTCCTTTTTGTATCATGAAAGTCAGCATTTCTGAATTTGCTGAAGAGCCGTCTTTAGTTTCAATGATCTTTACGGTTGTAGCCGGATAACCTTTTTCTGCATAGTAACGCTGTATAGCGTCTATTGCAGAGCGCTTCATATTTTCAGTAACAACACGTCCTTTAATAAGACCGGTTTTGGGTTGAAGATCATCTGATTCTGATTTGCTTGAACCTTTAAAACTAAAATCCCTGAGGCGGGGCTTTTCTGTAACGTTTATCTCTATGTAGATATCATTTCCTGAAAGCTTGGTAATATAAATAGCAACATTTGAGAACAGGTTCTGTTTCCACAAATTATTAATGGCTTTGCTGAAATTATCACCACCAGGAATAACGATTTTATCTCCAACAGTGAGCCCGGAGATAGAAATAAGCAATGATTCATCAAGATATTTCGTGCCCGTGATTTTTATGCTTGCGAGTGTATATTCTTTGGATGTTTTTGAATTGGAAAGAGCAAGCAAGTCCGGGTCAACAGAAACAGGATGCGTTGTGTCTGTTACCTGCCCGTAAGCTGTGTTGCTGGTGTAAAAAATGCAAAAAAATGAGATAAGAACACAAATCAGTAAACTTCGTAGCATCCAGTCGGTTTTTTAGAGCGGCAAATTAAGTTGATTTATTAAAAGTGTTTGTTAAAAAACAGCAATGACAAGGCTTTTGCGGGTTTAATTTGTTATTACGGTTTTGCTTCCAAATTCGTTTCCTTCTTTATCTGCTCGCTTGTTTTCCCAAATCGCCTTTCTCTGGCCTGAAAATCGAGGATTGCTTTATAAAGTTCTTCCTTCCTGAAATCGGGCCAGCGTACATTGGTGAAATATAATTCAGTGTATGCAATCTGAAAAAGCAGGAAGTTGCTGATCCTGAATTCGCCACTTGTTCTTATCATCAGCTCAGGGTCTGGAAAACTGCTCGTGCAGAGATATTCAGACAAGGTTTGTTGATTGATATCCGAAGGCTCCAGATTTCCCTTCTTCACATCAATGGCTATCTTCTTAACAGCTTCTGCAATTTCCCAGCGGCTACTATAGCTCAATGCCATGATCAAATTCAGCCCGCTATTTTTCGATGTCTGTGCAATTGCTTCAGCCAATTCGTTTCTTGCATATTCAGGTAGCAAGCTTATGTCGCCAATCACATGTAGCCTGATATTATTTTTGTTAAGGGTCTCTACTTCTTTTTTAATGGTTTCAACCAACAGCTCCATCAGGCCAGTTACTTCATCTTCAGGCCTGTCCCAATTTTCAGTTGAAAACGCATATAATGTTAAATAGCCAACGCCGAGCTCTGCACATCCTTCCACAACCTCCCTAACACTTTCAACACCATGATAATGCCCAAAAAGCCTGTCCTGGCCTTTTTCTTTAGCCCATCGCCCATTACCATCCATGATCACAGCGATATGGCGTGGCAATTGATGCACATTTATTTTATCTTTTAAAGACAATTATCCTTCATTTTTTTGAAGGGTGCGAAGGTAGGAAAAAAATTGAAAGCCTTATCATCTCATAATGTCATGTAATTGACCCAAAAACCTGTCAAAAAGCCTTCTGTTATCAGTGATCACTTCGGCTTGTGCAGAAAGGTTATTGCGGAAGAAAACTGTTTTATCATAATTGGTCTTAAGGCCTTTTGGCAAATCAACTTTTATCAGGAAGCTGTCTCTGGGTGTAGGCACAGTTGAGATATAATCTACAATTCCGGTTAGGTATCCAAACTCATTGCTGGGATAGCTTTCTACTCTTATTAAAACTTTTTGCCCGGGCTTTATTTTCCCCAAGCCAATCTGAGAAGCCATCATTTGTCCATAATAGGAGCTTTGCTGTGGCTGTATATAAAAAAGTTCTTGTCCACCGGCAATCTGCTGGTTCTCCTGCAAAAAGGAAGTGAATAAAATTTTGCCGGCTTCCGGCGCTTCTATTACATAATGCTGAATCCATTCTTCTGTTTTACTTTTCAATGTTAGCAGAGCTGAACTGAATTTTTGTTGTTGGTCAATTATAAATTTTTGAAGTTCCATGATCTCTTTCTTTTTGGCTTGCGCAGCAATTTCATTGTTGATAAGTTGCGCAGACATTTGCTGAAGGCTTTGTTGTTTGCCGATCACTTTGCTTTTGTTCTGGTTCAGTTCAAGGGGTGCGATCACTTTATCTCTGGCTAATGATTCATTTGCTGCATATTCTTTTTGCTGAAGCTCATAATCTTGTTGTGTAAGCTGTTTTTGTTTTTCAATATTTTCCTGGATAGCCGACAGGAAGCTCAGGTCTTTTTGAAGCGCTTGCTTTTTTTGCTGATAAAAGCCATTGGCAAGAATCTGCAAAGTTTCTTTTAAAGTGTTCTGAAAATCCTGATAATATGGCTGTATTTCACCAAGCTCATCAAAAAGAGGGAAAGGATTTGATAATAAAATTTCAAGGCTGTCCTTTGTAATAAGTGGCTCAATAGCATAAATGCTTTTTTGAAGGTTCAGTACTTGCCGGTGATCAGCTGTGCTTTGCATGAATGCCAATGGCTGGCCTTGCACCACCTGCTGCTCATTGCTCACAAGCAGCTTTTGCAACTTGCCCTCAGTTTTTGCAATCAAAAGTTTAGGAGCGTTGATTGCAGAAAGCTTAAGTGATCCTTTTACAATATCAGGATATTTGATGAACCACGTGAAGGCAAGCAATAATAACAACACCCAAAAAAATATAGCATTCCCCTTTCTGATAATCCAATGAGGCTTGTAGGAAATAAGTTCCTGCACCTCATCACTGATCGAATTATTTGTAATCAACGAAGTGTGACTTGAAGAAGGCATAATCCAATTTTTTTAGTTCTCCTCAAATATTTTCATGACCTGAAATGTTTAATTAAAGGAGTCACAAAAATCATCTTGTTGCTAAATTCAACAATAGCTGCTCGACAGCTTTATTACTCGGCCGAGGCGCATCTGAAACTATAATTTTACCTTTTTTATCAATAATTATGTAACGAGGTATTTCTGTTATTCCTAACATATTCGCAAGCTCAGAATCAAAATTATCTTTCAACAAAAAAGAAGCACTATCGATATTTGCTTTGTCAATAAATCCCTTCCATCTTGACAAATCATTATCCATTGAAAAAAACAAAAAAACAAACTTGTTCTTGTCTAGTTTTTTTTGAAGCCTTATTGAGTATGGCTCTTCCGCAAGACAGGGCTTGCACCAAGTGGCCCAAAAATCTAAGTATATTATCTTTCCTTTAAATTGATTTAAAATTTCTAAAACAGTTTTAGCCTCAAAATTTTTGGTAAAAACAATTGTTTTTACAGCTTCTGATTCAATATTGATCTTGTTCAAATAAGGCTTTAAAAGAATTTGGATTTCTACATCAGAAATTTTATTATACAATTCATATATTGATAGGGAGTCAAGTCTATTATTTTTACTTAATAGTGCATTATAAATGTATTTTGCCAAAAGAAAATTCCTGCCATTATTTATTGGATTTTTATTGAGCATTTTTTTTGATTCATTCAAAGATGTTTCTTTAGTTACATTATTAAATATGAGCCAAAGTGCCGATCTATAGCTATAAATATTGAAACATTCATTGCAATTTAACTTTGAGAATATCTCTTCGGCTTGACTGGAATAAAATGAATTCACTTTTTCTTTAAAAACATAATTGTCAGTTTGCAATTGAAATTTATTAAGTATAAATTTTGAATATAAAAAGCATTCCGTATACCTAATAAAAACACTATCTGAAATAGAATAGTTGTTGCAATATTTTCGAAAATCTTCAATCTGTTGCGTATAAATTTTTGTGACTACTTCATCTCTTTTGATTAATGAGATATTTTTAGGCAATTGCGTATATTTTATACGAAACCTTGACGAATATTCAGGATGCATTGAGAAAAATAACAGCTCAATATTTCTTTGAGCATCATTGTTTTTTCTTAGCTCAATGTGACCTTGATGGTCGCATATCTCCAACATTTCACCAGGTCTTACAAAAAAATCGTATTGATAACCATCACCATAAGATAAGTTAATAAAATCTGGATTTGGATAATACAACTTGTATGAATAGTGCTTGTTTGCAGTATCAATTATGTTTGGTGGGCTACCTTTCAAAAAAAAATTGATGTTTGTTACAAAAATATTTTTTGCTGTGTTATTAATCAGTGTAATTGATTTTAGTTGATTTTCCTGACCATAACACGTAAGAAAAAAGAAAATATTAACAAGTGTTGAATAGAGCTTCATTTTTAAAATTTTAAGAATTAAAAAACAGGAAACTTTGTTTCCTGTTTTATTTTTCTACGTGTAGTAAGTAATTGCATTGATGCAAGAAGACTGACATGAAGACGTACACCATAAGCCACCTCCTGAAGCAATAGATTTGGCATCGCTCTGGGAAATGCCACAAATATAAATTGTCCAATCTGAGGAATGTGCGCACGACCCACTTATGGTATTACAATTGGGCGCAGTCAAGCCTCCTCGTACATGTTTCATTTCAGCCCTGCTTAATTGCTTTGCATTTGCAAGACTCATTTTTTTCATACTCTAAAATTTACAAATAATTAATAGTGCCTGCTCTTTTCTAAAGGTTTTCAGCTTCTCCTTTTCTTTGGCCAAAGAATGATTTATATATATTTTAAAATTTACTCGCCTAATTCCAACTGATTTTTTACCAAAGTAAAATATTCTCCTTTCAGGTTCACCAATTCATAATGTGTTCCTTGCTCTGTGATAACACCTTTGTTCAATACCACGATCTTGTCTGCATGCTTCACCGTGCTCAGGCGATGAGCAACTACCACTACTGTTTTGTTTTTAAAAAATGCCTCAAGGTTATCAATAATAATTCGCTCATTGTTTGCATCAAGGCTGTTAGTGGCTTCATCAAAAAAAATAAATTCAGGATTGCGATAAACTGCACGCGCTATCAATATCCGTTGCTTTTGCCCCATGCTAATACCATTACCTTCAGGGCCAATTTTTGTGTTGAACCCAAGCGGCAGGCTTTCTATAAATTCATCAATGTTGGCTACCATCACAGCATGGCGCAGCTTTTCCATATCAATCTTTTCGCTGCCTACCGCTATGTTCTTTGCGATGCTGTCGGAAAAAATAAAGCTTTCCTGCATCACTGCACCGCAATGGCTGCGCCATGTTCTATGGCTGATGTTTGAGAGCAACGTATTATCTAGTTTTATCTCTCCTTTTTGCGGCTCATAAAACTTCAGCAACAATTTTAACAATGTTGTTTTTCCACTACCGCTTACACCAACTATTGCAGTGGTTTTTCCTTTCGGTATTGTAAGGTTTATGTTTTTAAGAACAGGTTCATTACCCGCACCTGAATAAGTAAAAGTCACATTGTTGAATATTATGCCTGTTTGTGCTTTTTCATGATTTTGTATATGATTGCTCGAGTGAGGGATGAATATTTCGCTGTTGAAAAAATTATCCTGCACATATTTTTCACGGGAAAGCATTTTGCCGCCTGTTAATTGCATTGAATATGAAGCCGGCAATTGCTGCAATAAATTTTTATGCATTGGCTCTTCATCTTCCATTTTATGGATTTCATTCAGCCTGTCCATACTAATCTTTGCATTTTGCCAGCTTTGCACAAAGCTGATCATTTGTTCTATTGGGCTGTTCAATTGCCCGATAATATATTGAACAGCCAGCATCGTGCCCAGTGTCATTTGCCCGTCAATCACAGCTTTTGCTGAAAGAAAGGTGATGAAAATATTTTTTCCCTCGTTAATAAAAGAAGCCCCTGATTGCTGCCATTGGTTAAGCGAAAGGCTTTTCATGCTCAGCTTGAACAGTTTTGCCTGCAGCCGCTCCCAGTTCCAGCGCATTTGCTTTTCAACACCATTCAGTTTTATTTCCTGCATGCCCTGCACAAGTTGAATAGTTGCGCTTTGTTCTTTTGATGCAATATCGAAACGTTTATAATCGAGCATTCTTCTTCTTTTTAAAAAGATGATAACCCACAATGAATATAAAATGCTTGAAATAATGAAAACAGAAAAAATATGCACGTTGAATACAGCCAGCACAACGGAAAATATAATCAGATTGGCAACTGAGAAAAGAACATTGATTGAAGATCCTGTGAGAAAAGATTCGATGCGCTGATGATCATTCATCCGCTGAAGTATGTCTCCTGTTTTTTTGCTGTCGAAAAAAGAAAGTGGCAGCTTCATCAGCTTCATCAAAAAATCTGTCAGTATAGAAATGTTGATGCGCGTGCTGATGTGGAGCAAAATCCAACTTCGCACAAATTCAGTGACCAATCTCCCAAAGAATAAAGCGATTTGCGCAAGCAAAACAATGTAAACAAAATGGATGTTGGCAGTGTTCACGCCCACATCAACCACGCTTTGGGTAAGAAATGGCAATATCAATTGTAAAATACTTGCAACGCCAAGGCCAAGAAAAAGCTGAAAGATTAATTTTTTATACGGGGTGAGGTAGTTAAAAATATTTTTGAAAGCAAGACCATGACCAGAATGTTCATCAGAAGAAATGAGTTCGTCTTCGTCTTGTTCATAAAATTTGGGCGTCGGCTCCAATAATAACGCAATGCCTTCTTCAGTACCATCAGCATCTTTATCACTAATCCAGCGCTGCAAAAATTCTTGCTTAGTGAATGTGACAAGACCATGTGCAGGATCAGCTACAAACAACAAGTTCTTTTTTGCCTTGTAAAGAACAATAAAATGATATTGGTTCCAGTGAAGAACACAAGGAAGTTTTGCTTCTTTAAACAATGTAGCAAAATTTAATTTCACTGCCTGCGTCCTGAAACC
>DATGIX010000048.1:0-6686 GCA_035295505.1 Puia sp.
AAAATCATTCAGCATTTTGGTGGCGGAAGCGGTTTATTAAGCAATGAAATATTTGCTGCATTGAGTGATAATAAAGGTGGTAATTTTAATGTGATTGATAATCCGTTTGAAAAATAAAATCATACTTAACAGCATGGCAAAAGTCAGCGGGCATATAAAACAGGAGCATTTCAAAACCATATTAAGCAACGGTAAACATGAATTGATTGGTGATGAACCGGCAACAAATGGCGGCAGCGATTTAGGTTTTTCTCCAAGCGAGTTGCTTTGCAGTGCGCTTGCAACATGCACTTGCGTTACGTTGCGCATGTATGCCGACAGAAAGGAATGGAAATTAAAAGAAGTGAAAGCGCATATCACATTCACGAGAAACACGGAAAAAAATATCAGTAATATTAAAAGGGAAATTGAACTGATTGGTGATTTGACAAATGAACAAAGAGAGCGGTTATTGTCAATCGCGAATCAATGCTTCATTCATAAAACGCTGACGAATCCAATTGAAATAAATTCTACTTTAATTTAATTAGCAAAACCTAACAGGTTTTGAAAACCTGTTAGGTTTGTTTACATTCATTACAGATTAATTATTAAAATTCATGAAAGACATCACAAAAAAATATACCAACGGCGAAGTGACGATTGTGTGGAAACCGGCTACCTGCATACATTCCACTATTTGCTGGAAAGAAGCAACAGGCTTGCCAGAAGTATTTAATCCATTCGAGCGTCCCTGGATAAAACCTGAAGCATCAACCACAGAAAAAATGATTGAGCAGGTAAAAAAATGCCCGAGCGGTGCGCTAAGTTTTTATATGAATGGTGAAGAAGAAGAGAACAAAGAAATTTCTGCAGAAAGTATTGTCGAAGTAACTTCAAATGGTCCGTTGTTAGTTTATGGAAATATTACTGTGAAAGACAGTGAAGGAAATGAAACACACAAGAATAAAGTGACTGCATTTTGCCGTTGCGGCTCATCATCCAACAAACCTTATTGCGATGGAACGCATAAGAAAATTGGGTTTCAGGGATGAGGTGGTGAGAAGTGAATGGGCAATGGTGAATAAGAAATTCATTATAAAATAAAACCAGCTGCAAACCGGTTTTATTTTTTGAATTATGTGGTTACATAAAAAAATGTTCTGAAACTATTTTACCATCTTTCACATTATACACACATAGTTCTTCCATATTGCTGCGTTGTTTTCCTTTCATCTGCATATCCATTGTCATTTTCATAGCGAAAGAGTTTCCCGTTACAATAGGTTCGGATGTTTTGACACCGTAAACTTTTTCCGTCATAGATTCAAACTTGTGACCTTTCTCGAGGATTGCTTTTAACCCTTTTGTTTCCTTCGCGAAATCAGATGATGCTGTCTGTTCAATGCTTACTGCATCATTTGCAAACAATTCTTTTTGTGCAGTTTCAAAATCACCATGATTGCAATAGTCTGCCAGTTTTTTTGCGATTTGTTCTGTTTTCATGATAATAAAATTTAGAGATAAACAAATTATTTATCATGATACTTTTCACAAGGATGATGCCATGAAAACAATTGCCTGCTCAATTGCTGTTAATAAACTTTTATCACTTGCCCGTTAACAATTCCCAGCACACTTTTTAAATATGCAGAAACAACTTTATCCATCGTAACAGGAATATGTCCGGGAAAAGAAGAAAAATAATGCGGCGAATCTTCCACAACACCCGGGCTGATTGCATTAATGCGCACCTGGTTATCCAGCTCATAAGAAGCAGCAAGCACAAAAGAATTAATCGCACCATTCACTACAGCAAGATTTGCACTTCCGCGAACAGGGTCATCAGAGAGAATGCCCGAAGTGAGCGTGAATGAGCCTTTTGGATTGATATAATGCTGACCAATCAAAATCAGGTTCACTTGACCCATCAATTTGCTGTCAATACCAATCTTAAATTCTTTCTCAGTCATTTTATTAAAAGCACCAAAATATCCCGAGCCTGTTGCGCTAATCAGCGCATCAAATTTTCCGGTTTTCTTAAACAATTCTTCAATGGAAGATGCGGAGCCAATGTCAACCTGAAAATCGCCGCTCTTTGAGCCGACTTTAATCACTTCATGATTTTTTTCTAATGACTCTGTAATCTTTTTGCCAAGTGTTCCTGTTGCGCCAACGATAATAATTTTCATACTGAATTATTTTTTAAGAGTTATTATTTTGTCCTGAGCGGCATTGCTACTATTGAGCATCGTTGCGTCGCACTCTTCAGCTTCAACAATTCTATTTAGCAATGTGCAAGCCGCTACTGCAAATTTATCATTCAACAGTTTTCGATTTTAATTTGTTCACGCAAAATAAAAACCGGCAGAAAAAAATCCTGCCGGTTCTAACCCATCGAAATCTGCTAATAGAAAAACTCTTCTGAAACGACTTTGCCATCAGCAACTTTGTACACAGCAACTTCTGTCATCGTCATCCTACCCATGCCTTTCATTGTTAAATCAATGACTGCGGCAACACTGAAATAATTTCCAGCAATAATCGGGTCGCTTACGGTGCTGCTGTGAACAGCTTCAACCATGCTTTGAAACTGATGACCTTTTTCAATGATGGCATTTTTGCCACTCACGCTTTGCAAGCCCGGTGCATGTTCCGGTTCAGTGCTTGTAGCATTGTCTGCGTACAATTCCTTCTGAGCAGTTTCATATTGCCCCTGACGGCAAAGCTCTGTCAATCGATTTGCAATTTGTTCAATTGTCATAGTAATAAAATTTTAGAAAATAAAGTTGTGGGAATTTTTTGAGAAGAAGGATTATTATTTTGTTAGCAAAATGAAACCAATGTGCGAATTAGGCACATAGCATATCTAAAATCTAACATCGTACATTATAAGGATTGCAAAAATTTCAATATCTGATTTCTTTCGGTGCTGCTCAATTGCATAAACTGTTGTTTGCTTTTTTGAGCTTCACCGCCGTGCCATAAAATTGCTTCTTCAAAACTTCTTGCGCGACCATCATGCAGGAAAAAAGGAGTTCCGTTTGCGAGGTCGAGCAAACCGATTCCCCAGAGAGGAGCAGTTCTCCATTCATTGCCATTCGCTAAAAAGTCGGGGCGATTATCTGCAAGAGCCGGACCCATATCATGCACTAATAAATCAGTATATGGATGTATACGCTGATGATTAATTTGCGAAAGTGTCAGATCGATGCCGCTCTGCATCGTTGGCCTGTGGCAACCGGAACAATTAATTTGGCTGAACAAAGTCGCACCTGCTTTCACATCAGCATTTGCAACATTCCTTCGTGCAGGAACGCCGAGTGTTTTTACATAAAATACTACATAATTCAAAAGGCTATCTACCAGCTCCGGTTGCACATCACCGTGAACAATATCCATTTGCGGTTGCCCCGCTGCGCTCTCTGATGTTTGTACGTAACTTGTAATGCCCATGTCTTGCTGATAAGCTGTTGCCACCTGCAAAGACAATGTTGATGTGTTTGCTTTCAATCCAAATCTCCCAAGCACAGTTTTCTTTGTGTATTCATCATATACATAATTTGCTTTTCCTGTTATTCCATCGCCGTTTTTATCGCCTTCATCAACAAAAGATAAAATTGTGCTTTCAGGAATATTTTCAAGAAATCCCATTCCTACCAACGGTGGCGCAAGTCTCGGAGAAAAAAGACAATTTGATGGCAACGAAGTGTAAGGATTTTGAATTGCATAAGAAGGTATAATAAGATGCACAACTGAACCATCAGGGTAAATAACGATTGAATCAGCATAAGAAATATTCACGTTCGCTTCGGGTTTCGCTCCGGCAACAGCCTGATCTTGCAATTGAGTTCCAAAGCCCGGAACAGCCAATGGGCCACCGTTCGCATCCATTCCAGGCAAACTCAATCTTACTAATAAACCTGAATTTGAAAAACCTGAGGTAGGTAGTCCTTCTCCATCATGGCGATGGCAGTTCACACAGGAAACATTATTAAATATGGGGCCAAGCCCGGTGAAAATAGGCGATGGCGGCGCAACAAAAGTTTGAGAAAAAGTCTGGTCGCCCAAATCATGAACGCGTGCATCACGAGCGCTTAATCCATCCATGGCATTGCCGAGCGCATGCGAGGTTGCATCAAACACAGTAGCAGCACCTGCGCTCAATCGTTCATCATAACCAGCATCAGAAAAAACACTTGCTTTGTTGCACATGCTGAATGCAGCAACAAAAATGGCGAGAGATGTTATGATATAAAATTTCTTCATAAAACTTTTGGTGAATGGTGAAATTTTTTATTGACTATTCACAACTCACTAATTAATCCTGTACATATTGATTGACAAAATTTTTCAAATCATTATCCAATAAATCTTTCACTGCATTGATGGCATCCATGGTCTGTTGGATTTGTGTGCGTTGCGTGAAGATTGCCTGTTCGTAAGTGACAGTTATATTATTGAACGAATTGATAGCAGCAGTAATCGCAGCCTGAATCTGGTTATCAAGGTTTTTATTTTTTGAAGCCACCAAATCTTTAATGCCAGTTCCGCCATTTAAACCTAAATAAACATTTTGCACACCCGTGATATTGTCCTTAAAATCGCTTGTGGTATTGTTTGAATACGGAGATTCTGTAATAGTTGAATCACGTGCGGCAAATGGTTCGTACATTTTTCCATTAGCAACTTCTTCGCATATATCGCTCATTGCTCCAACAATTGCGAGGAACAAATCTTGTTTTTTTGGAAATTTTGTGCTGCCATTTCCTGCATTTAACACCTGCAAGCCATAACTATCTGATGATGTGGAAGACCATGCTTCATAAAGAGGTTGCACATTATTATATAAAATATCAGATGAAAGGCTCGTTGCATATTGAAGCAATCTCGGAGTAAGCTGTGCAACCGTGCGACCATCGCCACGACCGAAAATCACATATTCCACAGGATGGTAGCCGCGTATGGATTGCTGAAGATTTGCAATATCTGAAACCTGCAAAGCATTGCTGCTTGCAAGCACAGAATCCAGTTGTACATAATCCGTGGGCCATGTGTCGGTGTTGGGGTCATAATCATTGTCCTCAACTGGGCCGAATAGAAATCCTTCGCTTTGTTCCCAAACATGCCTCATATTTTTCCAGGCAGTTTGTGCAGCAATTAGATTAGCATCATTAGGAGTAGAACTTAGATTGATAACAGCACCATTTAAAGTAACGGCAGCATTGCTAAGATTACTATATTGACCAACAGCAGTATTATTTTTAAAATCTTTTATTACCGTTCCTTCAATATCAGCAGAATCAGTTGTTGGATTGGATGGCGCTTTATGACACGAAACAAAAACACTAAAAATTAAAATATAAAAACTAAGATATATTGCTTTCATAGTTAATCATTTCAGGTAAATTATTAATTTGTCTTTATCAAGAACCGTATTATATTTTTTTAAAGAATTTTCTGCAGGACCCTTAGTTGCTTTCCCGTTTTTATCAAATTGACTTCCATGTAAATTACACGTGTAGCCATGACCGTTAGGCACAAGTTGATTGTTCTGATGTGTGCATTGCAAAAGCAAAGCTTCATAGGTATTGTCTTGTTTTCTTTGAACCGCGATATCATACAACCATCCTTTCGGGCGAACAAATTGCAAGGCTGATTGATTGAATCCATCAGTCGGAATTGCTATCTCATCATTCACCACTTCCGTTTTCAATACCTGATGTGCCGGGCTGCAGGCAGAAAGCTCCGTTAATAAAAACCCTGATGTTGCCAGAAGGCAAAAGTTGCAGGATGATTTTATAAATTTTCTTCGTTGCATATTTTGTGATTTGCGAGTCGCAAATAGCAAAGCGCTTATTGACCATTCACCATTGACTATTCACTTTAAAATGAATACCCAATCCCGATATTTAAGAACTGATTGCTTTGTTTATACGGCAATGCATTCGGTGGCGGATTAATCACAAGCTCATTATTCTGCGGACCTGTGTGCAATAACCTTACATCTGCTTTTATCACAACATTTGGTATCGGCAAATAACTGAAACCGGCAATGATATGTGTTTGCTTTTCAGTTCCATCATATATTGCTTTTGGCGGTGTTGGGATTGTCGCATTCATATCTAAAAATTCTGCGCGGGCGAAAGCAATACACTGCGCTTTCTTTTGTCTGTGATATAATAAATCATAACCTGCTTCAATATAACTGCCATACATACCCGTAGAAATATTTTTCGCATAAGCAGCATTTATTTTTTCTGCATCAGGATAGTAAATACGGGCATAAATTGCTTTAGCAGAAAAACCGCCATTAGCATACTGAACATTCGCTTCGCCGAGATATAAAGGCGTTCCAAAACCTCCGCTGTTAAGCCCGAGGCTGTCTGCAGCAGTTTTGCGAAGGCCGACTGTACCACCCATATAACCCGAAACCTGAAATTTGAGATCGCCTACGGAATATTGAACTGATGCAGTAACAGCAAGATTATTAGCAGTTGCCAGATTGCCTTCGGCACGTGCATCACGAATTCCATTGCCATGAGAAAGGTCAGCGCTATTCAAACCATTCAATAATGCGATTGAATAATTTAGCGGCAATCTATCGGATGAACCATAAAAGCCAATTCCAAGTTCTCTCCATGTTGCAGGTATTATCAAAGTTTCAACCATTGGTCTTTCAACTCCATTGAAATTTACCGGCAAAT
>DATGIX010000049.1:0-19951 GCA_035295505.1 Puia sp.
AGTTGAACTATTTACTTCAGAAGGTTGCAGCAGTTGCCCTGCCGCTGATGAAGCAGTAATTGATATTGCGAAACAATATAAAAGCAATGTTTTTATTGTAGGTTTTCATGTCGATTACTGGAATCATCTTGGATGGAAAGATGCATTTAGTAAAGCCGATTATTCTTCAAGACAAAAACAATATGCTGAAGCATTTTCATTGAACAGCATTTACACGCCTCAGATTATCGTGAATGGAAAAACAGAATTCGTTGGCTCAGATAAAAACAAACTTTTGCAGTCGATCAAAAATGAATTAAGCAATTCTCCTGAAGGTGAAATTGAATTATCTGCAAAGCAAGTGAATGATGGAAAAATTATGGTGAGTTATAAGACTAAGATTCTTCAAAATGAAATTATCAATATTGCGCTTGTGCAGCTTCATGCGCAAAACAATATTTCAAAGGGAGAAAATGAAGGAAAGGTTTTGTATCACATAAATATTGTGAGAGATTTTAAATCGATCAATGATAATAAAAATGATGATAATATTTTTTTCACTCTCCCCAACGGATTAACGAAAAAAGATTTGGAAGTGATTGCTTTTACACAGGATAAAAAAAACATGCATGTGTTAGATGCAGTATCTGCAAATATTCAATGATTGAGCTTGTTTAGTATTCTTTGAATGGACGATAGTGATCTTACCAAAAGAGGAAATGTATTTATACTATTCTGACAAATTGGTTCATCAAAAACATCATAATGGTATGTTCTTTGCGTTTATAAAGACGTGAACCCCGCACCCTTTTTAATACCCTTTGAATTCAACGGCAAGCAATATGTTTGCGAGATAAATCCCATTAAGAAATACAGCTCCACTCCACGCACTTTTCAAATCACGCTCAACGATGTTTATTTCGGCATCATCACGTACACAGGAGAAAACTGGGAAAGCGATACTTACAAAGACAATCTTGTTGAGAAGATTGGCAGCCTTATACATGAATGTTACCAGAATGAGGGTAATTAAATTTTGACCGCTATTGTTGGCCCATGTTTTATTTTGAAACTAATAATTGCCATGCAACAGAATCTCCAGATTAATTTCCATGTGAAAGTTTCAAGCCCTCAAGGTTCATTATGCTGTCTGAAATTTCAAAAATCCTGAGATCTGAAATTTCGCCTGTATTGCTGATGAGCCTAATAGTGGTTTGATTATTTATTAACGACCATTGCGCTGTTCCATAATCAATGTCTCCTTCATCTTTTGCGCATTGAACACCGCCATCTACCCAACTGGTGCTGTTGTTGGTGTTGAATATCATATAATCATCAAGATTGCATGTGCTGGCTTCTGAGTTTGGGTCTTTAAGTTCGGCTTCTATTGTTGGCCTGAAATACCACTTTCCTGTCGTGAGTAGTTTGAATCTGTCTATAGCAGGTGCATCATTAATTATCGGTGTCGTCAGGTTGCTACCCAATGGTGCCATAAAACGCCCGCCTGTGATAACACGTTCCTGAAGCGCTCCTCCATTTGAAGGAGTATAGTAGAGTATTGCATCAAACGCACCCACGTAATATCCTCTTTTTTCCACTCCTAAATCCTGATCAATTTTTACTTCAGAAATAGTGGCATAGACAAAAGATTGGTCAGCGCCTGCAGTCCCTCCGCTGCAATTAAATGTTGCTCCATTTATTATCAGATTGCAGTTGCCGGTGTTTTTATTTTGTGATGAATTATAAGTGTAAGGAGATAATCCATATTCTCCAACCAGTGGAACGCTGGTGAGGTTTTGCCTGTTGAATTGTAAAACAAATGGCGGATCTGCTACAAAAGCTACCAATGCCTGTGAAGGACCGCTGCCATAAGAATCATAAGATGGATAGCTACAGCCTCCCTGAACAGGTGTAGGATAAATGCCTGTAGATAAAAATTGCCATGATGTAATATAGCTGCCTTTTAATGAATGATAGACACCGTTTTCGTAATATTCAACATAATATTCTCCTGCATGTGGATCTGTGTAGGGTGCGTTTCCTGAAACATATAAACCTGCTGTCGCATACACGCTATAATAAGCGCTTGTAGAAACAGGGTTTACAGAAATCATTACTCCATTAGCATAAGTGTTGCCATTTTGAACAGTGATGGTGATTTGCTTCCCTGTTATGCTTGTAAGCACTTTGCCGTTTGTAAGATCCGAAGGGCTTATTATACCTTGGATGATGTAATCTTTTAAATCATCCGGGCTTATAGGGTTGATAAGAGAATTATTATCTATTGCGAGTACTGTAACACCATTTGCGGTTTGAGTATTTGTGAGCGTAATTGTTTTTATCAGGCTTGCAAACTGGCTGAGGCTGTCAACTCCTTGCAGCGCGGCTGCTACTTTTTGCGTAACATCATTGTTATCTGGAGTAGGCGTGGGGGCAGGTTGTTTTTTGCATGATAAAATATAAAATGCAGATATGAACAAAAGGCAAATGATAAAGATAATTTTTTTCATTGTTTTAGGCATTAACTGTTAAGTATAACCGAAATTTAAAATTGTATGGAGCTTAAATATTGAATATGTAATTGATAAATAAATTCTTATTGTTTTGTGCCGCTGAAGTCATAGCGCTTAATGGTATTATTTGCATAACCCATCAGGCCATTAACGGGCACTGCAAAAGATGTATAATAAGGAAGACCATTGTAACAGCTTGTTGAAAAAGTAAATGAGAAATTAGGGGCAATTCTTGAGAATGAAATAGTCTTTGTGCCGTCGTCATAAATACCTGTGTTCGATTGCACCTTATCTATCAGACCTGCTGATCTCGAAGTAATGAGAATTGAATCATTGAATACAATGGTGTTTCCATCAGCCTTCAGCAAAATGCCGTTATAAGTATCCTGAGGAAAAGGACCGGAGGACATTACAATATCTACCGTGCTGTCCGACTTTTTTATAATGTTTATAGAGGCATCGCTTGTTTGATAAAGCGAATTGTAATCAGTGGCGGGAGCGGTGCAGATTAAAGTGCTTCCGAGATCAACGTTGCCCGGGAGATATTTGCCTGTGCCTTTATACAGTCCTGCAATTTTATCTGCCATTGATGATGCAGGTGTTGGTGCTGGCGAAGGTTTATTTTTACTACAGGAATAAAGGCAAACGAATGCGAGTGCAGTCAAAAATAGCAGGCCTGAATGGAAATGTTTCATTGTAAATAATTTTATTATTTATGTTTTATGGGTTTGCTGTAAGTGTTGTGCTTTGGTTATTGGTGAAACTAAGACCCAATGTATTCCATGACCAAAAAAGTGTCCCGTTCTCACCTCTTACATTTGAGTTTGTAAATGCTTTGTAATATCCCAGTGAATAAACAACCGAATTGTTGTTGATAGTAACATCATCTTCGGTCTGATCTACCAGGCCATAGTTCACAAACACTTTATTGATAGGCACATTTGCTTTGTTCTGTATTTTCAAAAAGAAGAGAGTCCCATCAACGTTTAATGGCACATTGACATTGGTTCCTTTAGCAGACGGAAAATTTTCATTCAATGTCCAACTGACGTTCAGCCCAACCTGTGTTCCTGAACTTGTTTTCCCTGAAGTTGTTGCTGATCCGGTAGCATTAGCCCCGGGCGTGCCTGAGAAAACGGCACTACCACCAAGCGGTGCCTGTTTGGTTTCTCCATTAAAAGTAATGTCGATCGGAGTGAATGCGGGGTTGGTGAAAGTGATGGTGCTCAGAGACCCGTTGCCACCGCCACCGGTATTACCGCCAAGACCGGTTCCGGTTGTTCCGTTGCATGGGCCTTTTGGATTATTAGGATCAGTTAAATCTATTATGGGAACATTATCGAAGCTGCCGTTCACAGTAACGACAGCGCCAGAAACAAATGCATTATTTTTCAGCAATTGGGCGCTGAACGAAAAAGTTCCTGCCAGGCGCTGATTAACGGCATCATAAGCAGTGATTGTGCATTTGCCTGTGAAATCAGGATTGGAGCTATAGACGGTGAAAGCGTCATTTGCATCAGGGAAGAATTGCCCCGTGCCAAAAAAATTATCTGAATTATCTCCCCCAAGTGTGAATTCAGGAAGCCTTGTTGTAGGGAAATCACCTTTATATGCGAGGCTCAATGCTACGCGCTGCCCATTGTTATCAGTTGCCTGAAGAGATACAATATTATATTCGCTGCCATTTGTAGTTCCGGGCGAATAAGTTGCAAAAACTTTATCGCAGCCGCCTTCAACATTGAAATTTTTATTTTGATCTCCTTCAATGGCACATTGCCATGTGCCCGTGCTGTTTTTTTTGGAAGAACCTGTTTTTGTGCAGGATGCGATTGTAAACAATGCAGCAATTAATAGAGCGATTCTGTAAGCTTTGCTTAGCTTTTTCATGAGTTATTTTTTTACGTGAATTATTTAGAAAGCCTGCTTTGCAATTCAGGTATCGTGTTCTCAAAACTGCGAAGCAACCTATCCCAGGCATGAAATGATTCATCAGCGCTTGCTGCAGTTCCCGGCTTTGCTATCTCAGAAACAATTTTTGCTTTATAAGTCAATGGGTCCGAATTGCCGGTTTTGATGATGAGCCTTGTGCGCACAGTTGCTGCTTTGAATGATTTTACCACCCATGCCGTGCACATATAACCGGTAGCCTTGTCCGTTACTGCTATTACATCGAAATAATTTGTGATGATGCGGTTGATCAGCTTCCACGATTCTTCTTCCGACCTGCTTGCCCTGATATCTATATCATGATTAGCGAGATCAGTGACCAGCGAATTTTCCAGCGCGTCGTCTTTTTCAAGTTGTATATAATCTTTCTGAGGGATTTCATGATTGCCATCGTTCACATAGTTGCGTTCCTGAGTGATGAACCCGTTCTTCTCAACGCGCACATTCACGGTTGTGTTGGCAGGTACCTTAATGGTAGTGGTAGTCGTGGCAACCTGTTTGCCATCAACGAAAATATTGGCGTTGCTTTCTGTATTGATAATGACTTTTCTTGACCTCACATGTGAGAAAGCAATAGAAGGAATGATAGCAAAAGCAATGACAAAAAGAAGCAAGGAGATTTTTTTCATGACTGATTTGTTTTGATTGTTAAGCAGGATGTTTTGATATTGTAAAGATGCTATGAAGAGCAAGTCTTGAACAACGGGGAAAAGGACATTTTGTAGACGGGGATTATGCTCTGATGTGATGGGTGCTTTTCACGTATTTGGACAAACGTAAAACGCAAAACAAAAAAATATTGAATTGATTGATCGAACGGCAGAAATTAGAAGTAGATTAGATGAAACATTTTTAACCCTAAAACATTTTTTATGAGACTAGCGAAATTTCACATTCGAAAGATTTTTATAACTTTTACATCTGTCAATATGATTGTTTTTATTGCCTGCAGTTGCGGCGGCTTTAAAAAAAATGAAAATAACAATAAACTAATGGATTCAATAACAACATGCGCCGCCCCTATCAAACCTAATATGTATGTGAAAAAAGAAGTTAGTATAAAACTGGAAGCTAATTTCAACTTGCAACATTTCGAATTAACTAAATATTCAGGAATTGATGAAACTGATTCCATTTTTTTCCCAATTGATAAATTCGGCGCAATGATTGATTATTTTCATAATCAGATAGCTAACCTAAAAGCAATAGCTGTGCATTTCGCTTCATATGGTAATGGAGGGTTTTGCGTACCTAAAGGCTTTAACAATAAAATTACCTTGCTTTTTTCCCCTATAGATGCTACAGGCGCTGAGCAAGGTTTATTTACAATTACTCCTTCGGGTACATGGGACCCAAATTCAGATTCATGTAATCTGACAACCAAAAGATGGCGTCAACATGGTGGGATGGATCCTGATAATGATAATAATTGGATTGATAACTATAATAAAAATGAAAATAGTGACATTCTTGCATATAATCTTGATCCCAAAGACGAATGGAATTTTCCAGATAAGGATATGAATCAGGATATTAGCGACACTCGGAGTATTACATATAGCTACTCAGATCTTCAGCAAATTCTCATCGATGAAATCAATTATCAAAACTGTCTCAACCCAAATAACCATGTCACTGGGATAAGAGCTTTTTTAGCATCATTTAATAACGCTGGTGCACACTACAATAATCGACTCATCATCCAATTCGAGTTAACAAGAAAAAACAATAACAATGAAGATGAAGTATTTTACATTGATGATCAACCGGGATTTAATTCTAGGGGACCTGCTTTAAAAACAATGGACAAAGACTGGGATAAAATCAGGCTTCTTAAAGGACTCGACAACGGTCAGCTTTGCCCTCCATATTGTCAACATTAGTCGATTAAAATGCTACTAAAATATTTTACAATTCCTGTTATTGCTGAATGTGCTTGCTTTATTGCTGCCATATTGTTGCTTAAAAAAAGAACAACAATATGGCGGCTCTTTATCCTTTTTTTATTTTTTACGCTCTGTGTTGAAACAACAGGGTGGTTCGTGACATTTATTTTGAAAACAAAGGGCAATGGCTGGTTATTTAATTTCAATATGTTCATAAATGTGGTCTTCTGCACATGGATGCTCTCCAATGCAGAGCAATTGCAGAAGATCAAAAGGCTGATAAATTACATTATTGCCTTTTTTCTTTTTTTTTCGATCATTAATTTGATTTTTTTTCAGGGGCTCCTGGCATATAATTCACTCACGGAGGTATTTGGTGATATTATTTTTATCGTTTTAAGTTTATATTTCTTTTTTTTACTTCTTCGGGAAGATCAGTATAGAAATGTTTTTCAGTATGAATATTTTTGGTATGCCAATGGCTTGCTGTTTTATTCTTTAGGTGCTGTAGTATTGTTTCTTTATTATTCGTATATGAAAACTTTAAAAATGCCGGGGCTGAGCAACCAGGCTTACAGAACAATCAATGATACCCTTAACGTTTTGCTATATGGGAGTTATATAATCGCATTTATATGCCGCAACAGGAATACCAAATCATAAGCGCAATTGTAGTTACTATAATTGTGTTCCTGATAATAGGTTTTTTTATTGTCATCCTCGTTGCATACATCAACCAGCGCAAAAAAAAACACCTTGAGGAGAAACAGGAGATGCAAACTAATTTCCAACAAGAACTTCTCCGCACCCAACTCGAGATCCAGGAACAGACCTTCAATCATATCAGCCAGGAAATTCATGACAATGTTGGGCAGATATTAAGTCTTGCCAAAGTGCAGATCAATATCATGAACGAAAGCGATAACCTTAATAAAGGAATGCTGAACGAAGTAAAAGAAAATGTGGGCAAGGCCATGAGCGACCTGCGTGATATTGCCAAAAGCCTCAGCACAGAGCGCATCCGCAACATGAGCATTCATACTGTTGTTTCAAATGAAGCTGATCGCATAAACAAAAGTGGCTTTGGATACGTGCATGTTGCAATGGAGGGAACGGAAAGAGAAATGAGTGACCATAAAAAATTAATTTTGTTCCGCATCATTCAGGAGAGTTTGCAGAACTGTATCAAGCATGCAAGTGCTTCGCAAATAAATATCAGACTGGCTTATTTGCCGACTGTATTAGATATTACGATCCGCGACAATGGCAAAGGCTTTGATGCAAATGAAATGATGCAGAAGAGCGGTGGTCTCGGTCTCATGAATATGAAAACCCGAGCCGCTCTTGCCGGCGGAAGCAGTAGCATTGAAAGCAAAATAAATGATGGTACTACTATTAAAATAATTATGCCGTATGAGTGACATGAAATATGTAGCAATAGTTGATGACCACACCATGTTCAGAAAAGGCCTTGCTTCTTTGGTGAACCTTTTCCCGAATTACAAAGTATTATTCGATGCAACCAATGGTCAGGACTTTATTAAACAATTGCAGCCACGCAGTTTGCCTGATATCGTTTTGCTTGACATTGCCATGCCGGAAATGGATGGCTATGCGACAGCGAACTGGATTCGCGCAAATTACCCCGAAATCAAAATTCTTGCACTCAGCACCATGGATGCTGAAACTGCGATTATAAAAATGATAAAAAATGGTGCAAAGGGTTATGTATTGAAAGATGCTGAGCCTGCTGAACTGAAGCGTGCTTTTGATGAAGTGCTTAGTCTGGGTTATTATTATAATGACCTTGTTTCAAGAAAAATTATTCAGTCAGTAAACCTGCTCACCGAAGACAATAATAAGATCAGCACTTTTGCGAATCTAAATGAAAGAGAACTTGCTTTCATCAAACTTGCGTGCAGTGAAAAAACTTATTTTGAAATTGCCAAAGAAATGTTCCTGAGCGAAAGAACGATTGACGGTTACAGAGATGCGCTGTTCAAAAAATTAAATGTGACCACAAGAGTTGGCCTGGTGATGTATGCTATCAAAAACGGACTTGTGAAAATCTGATCTTTCCAGAGCGTTGGAAAAGATTTTACATTTGCAGTCCACCAAAAACTGCTCTATGCATTGGTTCTTCCTGATCTTTTCTGCATTATGTGATGCTGTGTATAATGTTTTCCTTAAGCGCCTTCATAGTTTTTCCGATTATGGAAATCTTTTTTTCGTAGTGATCTTTCTGGCAGGAAGCGTGGTTGGTTTCAAAAAAGGAATTGATGGCATTCAATTGGGCATCGCAATGGTTGTCTGGTCCGGCGTAGCGATCATCGGGACTATTCTGCTCGATGTGGTTATTTATAAAGCAAAGATTGATTATAAAATTGCTTTCTTCATGCTGCTGTGTATCGTTTCTATTGTCGGGCTGAATTATTATTCCAACAAATAATTTATTCTTTTGAAGAAAATATTTTGTGTTTGCTAACTATCATGCATATCCAAATATTTCAGAGTTTATTTCATTCTCTGGAACTTGATTTTTAGAATATTTCCCTCGCTGGTAAGTGTTGAGTGATAAGCTTCATCTCCGTTCCATATTCTTTTGCGGATCCATTTATCATTCTCATAATATCCTTCTTCAATCACTGTATATTCTGCATTGTTATAGCCAGAACCGTATTTTGGGCGGAAACGAAATTTGCAATCAAACCCCATGACAAGGAATTCGTCATCTGAAAGCTGGCCAACAAGCGCACGGCCACTAAGCGCTTTATCTTTTTTATATGCAGGATAACCATAATAAAAAAGAACATCATAATTGCCAATAGAAATCAATTGTTCCTGCAAGCCATATTCTTCTGTCGCTGCTTTTAATTTGTTCTGCGACTGCAATGTGGTGATAGGTTGCAAAGCACCCGATAGCAGTCGATAATTATCAGCGAATGCTGTAAATTTTTTATCAAGCCCCGTTCTGATGCGTTCATCATAAGGATCGGTGAGGTGAAAATCTATGCCATAAGCTGCAACACCGAGTGCATGATATTCTCCCAATGCATAAAACTGCTGGCGCGCAAAGTCAATGCCCTTGCCCATTTCAGGAATGAATAAAGGATTGTCTTTTCGGATATAGGATTCGCAAATATTCCGGAATACATCAAAGTTTGCAAGATAGATATCAGGTGATAAAAAACTGAGCGATGGAGCTGTTGCTTTCCACACATCAAGCATGGTTGATGTTGCGCCGCCACTCGGATATTCGCCGGGCCGCTGAAAACTGTTTTCTCTCAGCCAGTCGTTTGTGTACATGGGCAAATCCAATTCTTTTTTTCCTGCAGAGGCAATTTCATTGATGTAATGCGAAACATGATAAGCGCTGAATGTTTCCGGTGCGTCGATGCCAAATACTTCGCTCCAATTGCCTTCTTTCTTATTTAATTTTTGTATCAGATCTGCCGGCACTTTTTTATTGAACTCAATATTGGCTTCATCAGAATAATCCCTGTCAGCTCCTAGCAAGCCTGATTCATTCTCTACCTGAATCATGATCACTGTATGTTGTGCATCCTTTTGGAGAAGATGTTTCATCATAGCAGTGAACGCTTGTTTGTCTGCTTCCAGATTAGCATTTGATAATGGAGAAAGAATTTGAAGCTCATTTCCTGATGCATTTTTTACCCGCGGATATTTTTTTGGCTGTTCCAATATCCATGAAGGCGCATAAGATGAACTTCCGTTTTTATAGGAGCCGAACCAAAGCAAAATCAGTTTTAAATTGTTTGCTTTTGCACCATTGATCAGGCTGTCAACTTCATCAAAATGAAATTGGCCAGGGTTAGGTTCCAACGCTTGCCAGTATACCGGCGCTTCGAGCGTGTTGCAATGCATCTCCTGCAAAAGCGGCCATGTTTGATTCAGGATATAAGGCCAATTGCTGCTGTTCCAAAGTTGCGCACCTAAAACAATAAACGGTTTTCCGTCCACTATAAAACTATAACTGCCATTTGCATTTTTCCTGATAGATGGAAGATTGTTTTTCGCATCTTGTTGAGCCATCAAAAATGAATTGTGCAAAGAAGAAAATAAAAACAGTGTTGCTAATAAAATTTTGCGAGCCATTTTTGTTTTGTATTTAAGAGTTATGTTTATTCTATGATGAAGCCTGCAACATTTTCGAATAATTCTTTATTGATTTCAATTTTTAATATCCCATTTTCCCATTGCCAACAGTTTGCTTCTGTTGTTCCTTCAACATTTATCTGGCGAACATGCGCTGGCCTTGCTGCGTAAGGAATAGAAATAAATCCTGCATCAAAAGGAATGATCGCTAATTTGTGTGAAGAGAAAATATCATTTTCATCCTGCGAAATGAGCGACCATCTGCCAGACCATTTCATTTTTTCAATTTGTTCATTATTTATTTGTGCATCATTTTTTTCACGCAATGCCAATGCAGTTAATATAGATGCATCACCTTTTCGCTCAAGTCTGCCCCAGCAGTTGAGACGAGGCGGCGCAGAAAAATTTCCGGTGAAACTATTCAACCAAAGTGGTGCCCAGCTTGAAGTTTTGCGACACCAGTTATTGATGGATAGTCTTCTGTTCAAATATTTTTTTTCAATGGGCTGATGATTTTTGTCGTACACAGAGAGTACTGATCCTGGTGCTCCGGTAATGCAGGTATTAAGTACTACTTCATCATCCGATTGCCAATCATATCCCGAAGATCCGTTGATGATGATATTTTTATCGGCTAATAATGCAGACCAGATGCTCCATTCAGCATGGCCATTTTTAATATCATACCAAAGATCTCCCTGATCATCGAGAGAAATAATATCAGTTACGTCAAGCCACAAAGGACTGATACCATAATACATAATAACAACATCCGGATCAATGCTCTTAGGAGCGTCAGCGATAATATGCATCAGTTCGAAAGAATATTTTTCTCCGCGAAATGCCGTGTTTCTTGGAACGCCCATAAAAGGCGCAGGAAGGCCGTAACCAAAATCAAGCTTGAGCATTTTTGGTTTGAGCGTTTTCATAATGCGCACCGTTCTTTCTTTAATAAATTTTCTTGCATTCTCTGAGCTCGGATCCAGACAATAATAAGATTCACCAGAAGGATTGAAATTCCAGTTCGCCTTGCATGGTGACCCATTGCGGTTTAATATCAAATCTTTTGTTGTGAGGCCTTCTTCAAATGGAAACTCAACCCAACCTATAGATTGCCATAAACCGATTGCCATTCCACTGCTTCTGATCGAATCTATATCTTCTTCAAAATGTGGGAATCGTTCTTTGTTTGCTTTGCCACTTCCTGTAAAAGATTCCCATGAGCCATCAATCACCATGAGCTCGGAGTTTGTTTTTTTTGCGATGCTTGTTACAGGACCGATCACATAGTTGTGGTCTTTCCACATGCCCCATGTGTTCCATGCAGTCATGGAAGCAAATTTGCTAAGGTGGTTTTTTTTCGGGAAGCTGCTGTAATATTTAAGGAATGACATCCATGTATTTTCGGCTATGCATATACGTAAGGGTTCTTGCCAGGATCTTATTTTATTAGGAGGCTTTCCCCAGATATCTTCATTGTATACAAATTCAAAACTGCCCATCGCTGACTGAATGCGAAGCGACATAGCAGCATCAGGAACAGTGCCGGCACCTAAGGTAACAAAGCCGTGATCGTTGCCCATGCCGGCATAAAGCAATGGCCGGGGAAATGCCGCTGCATAAAGTGTTCCCGTCGAAGGACCAAAACTTCCTAATGCAATATTCGCCTGACCGAAATCCCAATTGCGAAAATAACTTTGCGCAGTTCCTTCTTTAGCTCCCGGAACACAAAAGCCTTCAGATTGCCAGGTAGGAATAAAAGGTTTGTCGTTGGTTGGCCAAATGAGCGATTTTTTTGTATCGATTGCTTTCGCTCCAAAATACATGGAGATGATTGCCGGAACCTGGTTTGCCCATTCTACTTTGATTTCATGAAAAGCGATTCCCCATTGCTCGGCGCTAATCATTATACTGCCTTTGCCGAATGAGCCGAGAAGGAAATCGATTCTTGCTTCATTATTATTTTTTGAAACGTGGACTGCATTTGCGGGAATAAAAATTTTCTTGCGATTTAATTCAACCCAAAAAGAGGGGAGAAGGCTACCCTGCCAGATAACAGAGCGATTTGAATTGATGAAAGCTATTGCTGAATCTTTTTTAATATTCCATTCAAACCGAAAATTGTTATCACTAAAAGTGAATGTATCTGAATTTATTTGCGAATAAGTGAGATGCGATGAACAAAAAATCAATGTAAAAAATAATAGTGATTTAAGTTTGGCAAATTTCTTCGCGGTTTTTTTTATTAAAATCATAATGGCAAGAAATGTTAAAAAGACATTTATTAATTAAATGTACGGAACAATAGTTAATTGAAGAATAATGATCATTAACTTCTGCTTATTATCAAATGAATGGTGGGGTGGGTGCTTTCCTAAATCTGGTTTTAGAAACCATATGATGTGGTTACCCTAAATAATTTCTATCTGTTAAAATAATAGCAGATGGTTTTGAATCACTTCTGATTTGAAAAGGCTTGAAATTAATTCCTGAGTTTTGAATTTTATTTTTTTTCAGGAGCTACCTTAACAATGAACACAGAAGCAACAGGCCGTTGCCCCTCCTTATCGGACGGGGTTATGGTTTGCATTCCATTCACGAGCATACATGTGCTGCCTCCTCCGTCGAGGTTCAGTGCTTCGTAGCAACCGATATCTTTTAATATTTTCGCTTCTTCCTGTAAAGAAATTCCTTCTGAAATTCCCGAAAAACGACCTTGAACAACAAGAATGATCAGTCTTTCATCATTTGTGTATCCCATTGCTGTTGCGGGCCGCAATTCATTCTCTGTAAATAAAATCTGTTCTTCTTTATTCGTTATCCATATTTCTCCATCGTGAATCAATGTTGGCCCGCCGCCGACTGCTGTGCGCATTTTCCACCATTTCCAGTTGATATCATTCAGGTCGTAAATTGATGGATTCGATTCCCATCCTTTTGCTACAACAGGCCTCCATTCAAATGCATAAGGCCAATGTCTTAAAGAATCTGTGAATATCCATGCCACATCTGCTTTTCGGTTATGTGAAATGCCGATGGCGCTACGGGTAGGGTAGTAATACATGAAGGAATCACTGCCACTTCCTACCAGCGATTGTACATTATACCCAATCATTTTTCCGTTCTTCACCACTACATTCAAATTCTGATTTGTTTCATAAGAAAAAAAACCGCCGTTCACAATAAGCAAGGGTTTTGCTTCCTGTTCATAATATTGCTGCGGCGTATAACGATAACCGTTACCAACCTGGGTAGTAAATAATAATTTTTTGTCTTTGAGTTTCACGGAAGCATAATAAGCGATAAAAGGCCTTCTGTTTAATGAGTCGGTAGTTTTATAAATATGGACTGAAGAAGGCAAAGGAGAAAATAATGAATCGACTTTATGCCAGTGTAATTGAGCGATTGAAGTGTTGGATACGAACATTACAGCTAAAAATAAGACAAAGCTTGTTTGTGGTTTGTAGTCTGTAGTTCTCATTATCCGGAACATCTTTGGAATTTAGCTACAATATTTTGATGAATTAGCAATTGCAAGAACAAATAACGACAAACAACAAATTACAAACTCTCCAACTCCCACTGCTTTTTGCCATAACCAGGAATTACATGGCGTTCGCTATGATAAGATGAGCGCACCAATGGCCCACTTTCCACATAATCAAAGCCCAGCTCATAGCCAATTTGGCGAAGCTCTTTGAATTCATCAGGATGAACAAAACGAACAACCGGCAAATGCTTTTTTGTCGGCTGAAGGTATTGCCCTAAAGTGATGACATCAACGCCACTGTTGCGAAGGTCTGTCATCGTTTGGACCACTTCTTCTTTTTGTTCGCCAAGACCGAGCATGATGCCACTTTTTGTGCGCATGCTGCCCTGTTTCAAAATCTTTAGTGTTTCCATGCTGCGCCAGTATTTTGCCTGAATGCGGACCTGCTTCGTCAATCTTTCAACAGTTTCGATATTATGTGAAACTACATTTGGTGCTACTTCAATAATGCGCTCAATGTTTTCTTTCTCAGCTTTGAAATCAGGGATTAATGTTTCTAAAGTTGTTTCGGGATTTAATGCTTTCACAGCTCTGATGGTGTTTTGCCAGATGATGCTGCCGCCATCTTTTAGCTCGTCTCTGTCAACAGATGTGATGACTGCATGTTTCACTTTCATTAAATGGATAGCTTCGGCAACACGCTGTGGCTCGTCCCAATCAACAGCTTCCGGCCGGCCGGTTGCTACTGCACAAAAGCCGCAACTGCGCGTGCAGATGTTCCCAAGGATCATAAATGTTGCTGTGCCTTCGCCCCAGCATTCGCCCATGTTCGGGCAGTTGCCACTTTCGCAAATGGTGTGAAGTTTATGTTCGTCAACAAGGCCGCGGACATGTTTGTAATTTTCGCCAATCGGCAATTTCACACGAAGCCAGTTTGGCTTCTTCACTCTTGTCTCGTTTTCGTTGATGTTATTTATAATTGGTAGCTCAATCATTTTTTAAAATTTTCGGTCTTCAATAAGAACGTATGAATTTACTTTTGGTTCTTGAGGTTACATGTTTTTGCCGTTTGTAAGGCGATGGATAGAATTCCTGCCGTACAAGAGTGCGACGCAATGATGCTAAATAGAATTACTACATTCTGTGACCCAAAAATATCTGCGAAAATACGTCACTTTCGGTTGCCGAAACTAAAACACCGCAAACACAGTGGCTTTGCTGGTTTCGGGGTACAGATGGGGAACATTTTATAAATCTTTTAGAAGATTGTTTATCACTTCTACAGTTTTATCGTTTGCGATCAACGTAGCATTTTGAAATAGCTGAGATAATATTTCTTTCATAGTTGGCTCCATCGATGAATTTATTTGAATTGCCGTATTAGGAGGCTGTTGGATTGTTAGAACATAACTTGTACTTGGTGTAACAGAAAATGTATTTGGTTGTACAGCAGCAGCATTTACCTGTTTTTGCAAGGTCACAGTAATCGGCTGAGTGTTTGGAGACTGCTTTATCCATCTTAAAGCATTCGGATTTATTATTATCCAGGGTATTTTTTTCTCTCTTGTCTTAGTCAAAAATGATGTAAGTGCGCCTTCAATAAATTTATTATTTTCCATAATATCATTGATTTATTATCAGTTCGTTTTCTAATATACCTTGGAGTTCGTTAAGATGACCAATCAGGAGGGCTAAAAAAGGTCTAACCTGTTTGAAAATAATTCCACCTGGATCGTCCATGCTTAATAATCCAAAGCTTGTCAATAGTTCTGAATTACATAATTCCATTTGTTGAAATAGTACTGCATTCGATTGACCTACATCCTCTCTGTAAAGCCCTATTATATTTCTTATTTTCCCTGTTATCTCATTTATCTTGGCACTTGCGTCTTCAAAATTAGTATTCGTTTTAATTGTACACATCTTTATTGTGTCTGCTATTGCTAAGATAATTGACTGTTTTTTTACAGTTTTACCAGCTTTTAAAGCAGCTTCCTTTGCCGCATTTGCTGCATCTTTCGCTTGCCGTGCTTCAGAGAAGGCATTTCTTGCTTCTTGGGATGCTAAATTTGCTGCCGCAAAAGCATTTTGCGCTTCCCGCCAAGCCTTCCATCCAACACCGAATGCCGCGACCCCAATAAAAGCATTTATCCAAAAATCGGCATGATCCCAAAAACGTTCTGAAACAAAGTCAACTACTTTCTTGTTGGTTAAAGAATCAATCTGAAGCAGTATGTTTAATAGCGTACTCAAAATTGCATGTTATTAATCTAAATTCTCCACAATCAACATAAAATAATAAATGTGGATATTTGGTTTATTGTTTAAAAACACAATTTCCATTATTTTACAACTGTTTTACATTTGTGAAACAAGTGAATTACAAATAAAAAAGGGGCAGCAGTTTATTCAACTGCGCCGCTCCGAAGATTGTTCGTGCATTTTGTTTTGGACACAAAAGCCCGATAGAACAATTTCATGGCGTTCCCTTCTTCCGCCGCTGCTGCCCCCTCAGTATGCGGCTTCACTGTTTAAAGAACTAACGAGGGAAAGCGAAAATATTTTTTGATTTTGATATTTGGTGTTTTGAAATATCAACAAACTGTGGAGAAAACAGTTGATAAATCCGGAAACGTAGGATGGTATTGAGTTGTGTGTCTTTTGCACATTTTTTCCTTTTTTTCAGGTTAAGTTTTTTTGGAAAGGATTAGAAAAATTTATATGATTTACAATCTATTGCAGGCGTTATGTTTAGGAAATATCAATGCTATTTTATAAGCTTGGCTTAACTATGGAATCATCTCTTAAGTATACCACTCGTTAATCGTAGTATCGTATTGGGTGCCCGAGTCAGCACAACGCCATGCTGTATGCGTAAAATGGTTCCATTAAAATAAATCCCGAAAACTTTTGCATTTTCAAACAAAAAGCCTCCGCACAATCAATAAAACGAAAACTTGATCCGGAAGGAGAAAAGAAGCCATCGCCGATTGCTCACATGATGGTTGCAGGAGGGATAATAAGACAGAAATCAAAAAAGAAAATACGTACCAATGGAAACTAATTTTTACAAGATCACTGTTTATTACAGAGATAGCAAACCCCCAAAGCAAGGGCTGCGCAGGTTATCCGGCACAAAACAAAAAGTTACTGGTTATGTGATGGAAGAAGCATATAAAGCTTTCGGAAAAGAAAATATTTTGAAGGTTGATATTTGGTGGTTGCCAGAAACAGATAAAGAAGTGATTGAGTATAAAAAGAAGTGGCTGTAATAAAGCCCACTGAAAGGAACAGTATGAACTTTACAATCACTTTCGGTTGCCAAACATAATGGTGACGTAGCCATTGAAGAAGAAGTTTTTGTACGGAACATCATACACCTGAGCGATCTTGCTGAAATAATATTCTGCCGTTACGCCGGCTTCGATGGCGGTGATGGAGGTGTTGAAGCGGGCATAATCAAATCGGAGCGCTCCTTTCGCATTAATACCAGGCTTGAAGCTGACATGACCCCAGCCCACAGTAAATCCTGACGCGCCAGAAATGGCATAGCTGTTTAATGTGTCAGCAAATATCTGGCTGAAAGTTTTTTGATACACGGCATCTGAATCGTTGATCGTCGTGTTCACATAATATGGCTTGATGATGCCCAGAGAAAGACCGCCGGTATATAAAGCAGTGACCGCAACGCCGTTTTTATTTCCCTTTCCGCCAATAAGCCGCTGCTCGCCAATGGAAAGCTTGAATTCGTAAAAATTGTTGAGCTTATATGCGACCAGTGAACTGCCGAAAAAAACGTCGCCTGTTGAAAGCCTTTTTTCTTTTGGGCTTTTCTTTTCATTGAGCTCAAACTGTATCAGGCGGGTTTTTGTAGGAGTAATAAATTTTCCTTTCTCGAAGAAAACGCCATAGCCATCTGAAGCCAGCTTGATGCCAAAAATATTATGCTTATTGAAAATGAGCTCGCCTTCTTCTTCCATTTTGAGCATGCGGTTGATGCGCTCTTTTTTGGCGTTCTTATTTCTATTAACAGATCTGTATGTTGAATCTTGTGCCCACAGGTTCACACAAATGATGCAGGCAAGAACAGATAAGAAAAGTTTGTTCACAGTAACGATTTAATTAATCTGGCGTAAATTTATGCAAAAATAAACAATGACCTCAACAGTTATTTACGCAGGAGAATTAAGAACGGTTGCCACCCATTTGCATTCAGGCTCAGTTATTGAAACGGATGCGCCATTAGATAACCAGGGAAAAGCGCAGCGGTTTTCACCAACTGATGTTGTTGCCACTGCGTTGGGCAGTTGCATGATGACGATTATGGGAATCAAGGCACGCGATATGCAAGTTGATCTGAAAGGGATGAAAATAGAAATTGAAAAAATAATGAAGGCCGACCCAAGAAGGATTGGTGGCGTTAATTTAACATTTCATTTCCCGGAAACTTTGAGTGTTGATGAAAAGCAAAGAACAATTCTTGAAAGAGCGGCACATACCTGCCCGGTGATGTATAGCATCCACCCTGATATTGAAGTGAAGACGGTTTTTAAGTGGAATGAAAAAGTTTTGAGTTTATAATTTCCGGTTTTCAATTCTGATGCTGCAAAATTCTTCAAAATTTTTATCTCGGAGTTTAGGATGAAATTTCGAATTAAGAACTGTAAACTGAAAACCCGAAACTGGCAACTATAAACTGTTCTTCATCAAACTATTTCCCACAGCGCATTCCAGACATCTTCGTTTGTCGCAATATTGAGTTTTTAATTCAATCAGCGATTGTGAGTCAAAAGCGATTTTGTTTTCAATGCCTGATTTGCTCCAGTTGCTCGTAATGCTGTTTTTTTCTGCAACTAAATCTTCGAGCCATTTCAAGGCTTTTTCTTTGTAGCTATTTTCTTTATGTAAATGCCCATAAGCGAAAAGAATCGGAACAACTGTATTGATAATAATATTTTCTGTCATTTGTTTTCCCAATGATTTTTTTTTGAAAGAAGACTCTTCATCAAAAACATAATGATAGTTCCAGTAGTCATTAGCAGTAACAGATAATAATTTTTTTGCCTCCTGAACGGATTTCATTTCTTTCAATTTGGAAAAAAGATGAGATGACTCACTAATAAGCATGGCAAGCTGAGCTAACCGGATGGTCGGAAAATTTCCCGGTCGCATGCGCAACAGGTGGGCATGCATGTTAATTTCTTTCAGATGATATTTGGTTTTTAGGAATTGATATTCTTTTTGCAGCATGATGGGATAATCTTCTTGAAATTCATTTTCAAGCAAACCACATTGCCCGAGCAGCATGGCTTCTAATTGATGGATTTGATTTTTATGTTTTGAAAGAATATTGATAGAAATGGATTTTGCCATCGCTTCAAATGCTTCTGCATTCACTTTTGCGCCGAAATTTTTTGCGAGCATCCACCAGAATGTTTCTTCCCAATGCTGATTGTTTTGTGCAAGATATTCTTTTGCAATCATCGATTTTCTTTGCAGTCTTTCAACCAGCAAGCGTTGCTTCCATGCGGACCAGATAATATCATTCACTTGTCCGAGCATTTTTTCGCAAGGAACGAACAGGGAATTATTCATTAATTCTTCATAACGGTTCATCAATAATTTCGGAACGCGTTTATTGAGTGTCAGCGTAGGGATTTTTTTGGATGATTTCAGTTCATCATTTTCCCAGACCACATGAAGGATAATGTTCTGGTAATTTTTATCATTATCATGCGCATGCTTTCCCCAATCGGAGGCAAGCACATGCAACTCGATATTGCCCACTAAAACTGTTTCGTCAATTTTAATTTTTGCTTCGAGAAAATCCGGTCCCTGATGATGATTGTGGTTGCCGGGAAAAATGATTTGAAGATTTTCGCCGTTTTCGATAAGAAGTTCTTTGTTGTTGAAATATTGCAATTTCCAGATGAATTGCAGCAATTTTTCTGTCATGGGATGAAGGTTGAGTGAATTGCGAAATGTGAATTTCAAATTGCGAACATCGTCTATATCTTAAG
>DATGIX010000050.1:0-3031 GCA_035295505.1 Puia sp.
ATCTTCAGCGCCTTTCACATAAGCCGCAGCAGCGGATGTCGCTTGTTTTGCGGTGCCGGATAATGAGTTTGTTGCATTGCTTAAACCGAGTAAACCGGGTATGGAACCAAGGCTCAAAGGCAGTGCACTGAGGATTTGGCCCTTGCTGTTTTCGAGTGATTGTACGAGGCCTGATGCAGAGATGTTATTAGTGATGGCATGCTGCCCTACTACTGCCAGTGCTGCGGGAGCAACACCGCTGAGCAACGCTGAAGCTGACGAAGTCTGGATGCCGGCAAAGCCAGCGATGGAGTGTATGACAGAAGTCAGCTTGTCACCAAACAAACTCTTTAATGTGTCGAAACCTGCCGAAAGAAAACTATTTTTCCCGTTATTGTTGAACAGGCCGCCCATGCTGTCAAGAACATCGCTTCCTGCTGCATCTTTAGCCAGTTGCAGAATGTTTGTTGCACCATGTTCTCCTGACGTTGCTTTTGCAACAATGCTGCTGAGCACAGAAGGTACAACACCGGAAATCGCCTTTGATATCCCGCTTTCACTCTCACCGAGGGATATTGCGGCTTTGCTTACTATTTCACTGTTAAAAAGTCGTTTGACTGAATCCAGAAGATTTAAAGACATACAAATAAAATTTAAATTAGAAAATGTGTGTTGAAAAATCTTTCAGGGAGATTAACAAAATGAAATGAGTCAAAAAGATAATGACTTTTACTTAAATGCAAATAAAAATTTTGTATTATTTTTTAGCTATACTGGTTTAACTATAGCAGTGTGCGTACTTCAGACCTTGCATTACAATTGCCGATTGCTCTTCCGTCAGCCAGCATTGCGGCAAACCTAATCCTATGTTTGTAATCAGTTAAATTTATTGTGAAGAGAAGAATCAAATTTGAAAGAACAAAGGGCGGAATAAGATGGGCAAACCTGAATGGCCTGGAGCCAGTCCAACATGATCATCCCCGCCCTTTTCTTACCCGATGCTGAACAGTTCGATATACTTCTGGTAAAGTATGAATTAGGATCGATAGCACAGTGTAAGATGTTCTCCCGGTTTTCTTCTTCCTTGTATAAAATTAAATCTTTCACTTTTTAAAATCTCTTTTTATGCAAACTGATTTTTTATGTTGCGGTATTGACGTATCTCACACCACGCTTGATGTTTGTTATCAAAACAATTTGGGAGAGTTGTTCCATCTGCGTGTTGGAAATAACAACAAGGGTTTTGATACTATTTTAGAGCACACCGGCACACATTATCATTTTGTGATGGAAGCGACCGGAGTGTATTACATCCGACTGGCATTTTATCTTCACCATCATGGCTGTCATATCAGCGTGGTCAATGCCATCAGTATTAAAAGATATATTCAAATGCACCTGGAGAGAAATAAAAGCGATAAAAAAGATGCTGAATGGATATGCAGGTATGCCATTGACCAGAGGCCTGAGTACTGGCAAATGCCCGACAGTATTTATTTTGAAGCAAAGCAATTATATAACACAATTCGTGAATATACAGATCAGGTAAAGTGTTTTAACAACCAGCTTCACAGCATGAAGCTACTTCCTGTTGTTTGCAAACAAGCAATGCATTCTGTTGAAAAAATGAAACAGGTTATGCAAAACGAGATCGAACGATTGGAAGAAAAACTTCATGAGCTTCTGATACAATGGCGACCGGAGCAGCTCGGAAATATCAGCAGCATAAAAGGTATTGGCAAAAGAGCATCAGCTATGCTCATCATATTTACACAGGGCTTCCGGTTTACGCATAACCATCGACAGCTTATCAGCTTTGCAGGATTAAGCCCAACCGAATATAATAGCGGATCAAGCATACATGGCAAAAGCCGTATTTATAAAAAAGGGGGTAAGAATCTCAGAGATGTTTTATACATGTGCGCAATGAATGCAATCAAAACAAACCCTGCTTGCAAAACATTATATCAACGACTAAAAAGTAACGGCAAACCGGGAAAACTTGCTTTGATTGCTGTATGTAACAAGCTGTTGAAACAAGTTTTTGCTGTAGTAAAAAACAATACATTATATCAACCAAATTATTGTTCAGCAAAACCTTAAAACCTATTATATTTTATTTGGTTTTTTACACAGTTCATGTTGGGCGCAGCTTAATTTTTTCTTCGTAGCTCAATAACTCCAAATACACTGTCATACCCAAATTTATTATAAGCGTCTAAACCTTTATAAACATTGACAGAATAGTTTTGTAAATCATCTTTTATTGAAGCCATTTTGTCTTTTAATGCTTCGTTGTCTTTAGAATTATTTTTTATTAAGCCATAAGCGTCCGAAAGTGAAGTCCCTTGTTTATAAGTTTTGCCGTCAATGATGTATGTCAAGTAATACTTTTTGCTGAAGTCTTTGTAAAGAACATAAACTATTTTGCTTGCTGTGTCAACTATTGCTTTATTGTCAATTGCTAAAACAACTTCATTTAGAAACTGTTTGAATCCTTGGTTTGATAATTCGATACTGTCGGACGATGAAATGTTTCTGCTGATTATTTTGATTCTATTTCCTGTCCTTTTATAGTTCATTGTTAATTTGAACTGATGCGACATGTGCCGTGGAAATGTACTTATCTCGAGGACAGAGTCAGATTTAAATTCCAACTGGTGTCCGCTATGAACACTGTCAGAGGAAATGCCATAATAAAGCATGTTCAATTTCTGCGCTTCGCAAAAACTGAAACTAATTAAAATGGCTGTCAGAAAAATAATTTGTCTCAAGATGGTTGTCAAAGTTTGCGCCCAACGTTTGCGCATTGGCGTTTGTGGCGGAATTTGAAAAACGTCAGCCGGCAACCAATGCCGAATAAAAATACAAAAGTTGAAGATAAGAACCGCAGCTAAATTAATAACGTCCAGCCGGAACAAAAGATGATAGATAGCTGAAGCCGAGGTTTATTAATCTGTCCGCCGATTTCTATGATTAAAACAAATTTATTTTATGCTGCTGCCAAGCATTTATTCACATAAGGCTCATTGTTTTTGACAACAGCAAAAAT
>DATGIX010000051.1:0-33984 GCA_035295505.1 Puia sp.
ATACAAGTCTCGTTTCTTTGAACAAAAAAGACAAATATTGTAAAACTTTCAATGGACAATGTTGCACTGACTAAATTCAAAGGCAGCAGTCTTGCTATGCTTTATGCGCCTAACATTCGGTTTGCTGCTATGCTGGCAGACGTAGTAACAATCGGCTGCAAACCGCTATCATCTTCAGTCCGGGCTCGACGTTCAATTTTCAGCTTTAGTTCATAACTTCAATTTTAGTTTTTCAAATCGGCTGCAGTTCCGGGCTGGACATTCAATGAATTCCAGCACAGCAGCAAGCCGTCAACGTTGCCTGCTATTCCACACCATCGCTGGACAAAAGATAAAAAATTAGATGACCAAAACAATGAAAAAGATAAAGCACTTCTTTAGCAAAGATTTCAGAGTTTTTCTTCCCATTCTTGGCATTCTAACTTGGGCGCTTTCAATTTTGACTCTTTTAACTTTTATTGTGACAATGTTCGGGTGTGCTACCAAATATTCATTGGCTTTTCCATCCTCTGAAGCAATTAATACCTTTCTATCTATTCATAAAAATTTTTATCAACTATATGGAGCGACCTTAGCACTCATTATCGCATACCTTGCAGTGAAACAATATTTGCACTCTAACACATTACAAACACTTGATTTTTTTTATGAAAAATTAGTGCCGGCAGCGAATAAGACTATCAATATTGCAAATGAAAAACTTTCAACTAAATTGTTGACACCAGTTCTCATAGAATATTTAAAGAACAATCAAATTAATTTTACAAGTGAAGAATTAAATAGCTTAGAACCGAAATTGCGAGCCGATATTATGAGTTTGCATTCGAGTGACTTGGATTTTCAAACTAACTACGTTCTAACTTTAGGTTATTTCGAGTCCTTTTCTATTAAATTAACTCGGGGATTAGTTGACTATAATTTAATTAAGGAAGCTTGTTCGAAAGCTTTTTGCGTACAAGTGAGAACTTTATACCCGCTTATTTCAATAACCAGAAGTCAAAATGACAAATCATATTTTACAACAGTAGTTCATCTCTTTAATAACTGGAAATATGTTTTAGCTAGTTAGAGATAAAATCGAAGTCAAAGGATAGGAACAGCAGGTAACATTAGGTTTGCCGCAATGCCGGCAGAAGGAATAACAATCAGCGGCAAATCATTAACCAGCTTCAGTTCTGGCGGACATTATTCTATTGAGCATTTATTATTAACTTCAATATAAAATCATTGACCGGGCTTCAGCAATCGGCGGACGGAAATAAAATTCCAGCACTGCGGCAAGCCTCGGTCGTTGGTGGCAACTTGTTTGACAACATTAAAATGAAAAAGCTTTTCATATTCTATCATTTCTTTTAGTTTAACAGCTTTGCCTTGCCGACAAAAGAGCGATAAGCCCTACGATTATTTGTCATTATCGTTTAAAACAACTAATAATACTAACCTCCGGTTCGTATCTCACGAACTTTGGCATCAAGAAGTTCGCAATAGAATCAAAATGAAAAATCTCTCTTGTGAATTAAACTTTATGCTCCTAATAGAGTCATGACTTGAATGGCGGCTATAAATTAAAACTCCAAATCTTAAATTAATGCTGAAATTAATATTGACCTTACTTTCAATTATATTTTTTTCAACTTTTATAAACGCTCAAACGGCAGACAGCACGAAAATCAATGAAGTGGAAAAAAATCTTGTTGGTTTGATACATGTAGACGGAGAGGCACCCTGGAGCATCAAAGAAAGGATGGGACACTACCATGTCAATGCACTAAGCGTAGCAGTAATACAGGATTATAAAATAACTTGGGCAAAAGCATATGGGTGGGCGGATGATAGTTTAAAAATTGCGGCTACTGATCAAACGCTTTTCCAAGGCGGTTCTATCAGTAAATCACTTAATGCCGTTGGTGTGCTGAGACTTGCACAGGAAAAAAAGATAGATATTTATGCCGATATAAATAATTATCTGGAATCATGGAAATTTCCTTATGATTCTGTATCAAAAGGCAAAAAGATAAATATAGCTAATCTGCTAAGCCACACAAGCGGATTAAACATGTCAGGGTTTGATGGACATGCAATCGGAACTCCTCTGCCAAGTGTAGTGCAGGTTTTGAGCGGTTCAGAGGAAATCAATTTCAGCGACAGAATAAAATCAATATATGAACCGGGAATTAAATACGAATATTCTGGTGGCGGAATCGAAATTTCGCAAGTGATCGTAATGGATGTAACTCACCTGCCATATGAACAGTATATGTATAAAAAAATACTGAAGCCCTTGGGGATGAACAGCAGCACTTTTCAGCAACCACCCATAGATAAGAAGCCGGAATTATTAGCTACCGGTTATCGGGCAAACGGCACACGAATACCAGGCAATTATAATATTTTTCCCGAGCAGGCAGCGGCTGGCTTATGGACAAACCCTACCGACCTGGCAAAATACATAATTGAAACGCAACTGGCTTTAACCGGGAAATCACAAAAAGTGCTTGACCAAAAGATGACCAAACTTCGGCTGACTCCTTATATTGATAAACAATCGGCTTTAGGGGTCTTTATCAATTATTCTGATAATACGGGCTACTTTATGCATGATGGTGCTACTAAAGGTTTCCGTGCAATATATTATGGCAGCCTTGAAGCTGGAAATGGTGTGGTAGTGATGGTTAATTCAGATAACGGCAAGATTATGCGCGAGGTAATTAACAGCGTTGCGAAGGTTTATGGCTTTAAGGGACTGTATAGCTCAAAGCTGGTTAAGGTGGTGGCAGTAGTTGACAGCACTTTGCAAAGCTATACCGGCGAATACGCTCTGAGTGATAATTTTCATCTTATGATTAGCAAGGACGGGGAACACATGTATTGCCAAGGAACCGGTCAAAATAAGTTCGAAATTTTCCCAGAAGGGCAAAACAAGTTTTTTGCAAAAGAGTTGGCATTAGAAATTGAATTTATTAAAAACGATAATAGCAAGATTGTGAATCTTGTTTTATACCAAGGTGGAGCGCGTGAAGCAAAAAAGATAAAATGATGTTCGGTTTATAATCCAATTGCAGCCAACATTCGGTTTGCTGCTATGCTGGCGGACGGAAAAACAATCAGCTTTTTTCAGGACGGGTCAAATCATTAATCATCTTCAGTTCCGGCGGACATTATTCTATTGAGCAATTGTATTAACTTCAACATAAATTATTAATCGGCTTCAACAATCGGCAGACGGAGATAACTGACAGCACTGCGGCAAGCGCCGGTCAGTTGTAAGCTATTTTAATGGACAACACATCAACTAAAATAAGGCAAGCAAGTTTAGACGAAAACCCAGTAAGCAAACTGGTTGACTTAGTGTATCTATTATCAGCTCAAGGATTGACAAGACAAAATATCTACGATCTATTTTTGAAATATCTTGTAGACAATCAAGATTCAGATGAGTGGACTACAATACAAAATAAGTTAAATGGGGACCACCCTCTTGAGCTTACTCTTGACAGACTTAGTGGCTGGTGCAGACAAGAAATGATTTTACTACCAAATGAGCCTTTTTCAAAATAGTTAGACCCTACTTTGTTTTACTCCGCCGTTGATGGTGTTGCGCATAGCGATGCATGTTAGCTTCACCAGCAACTCAATTTAATGACTTGTTGTTGGTGACGCTTCGCGCAAAATCAGAGAACAACACTAACAACGGGTAAAGTCCCTACGGAACATTATTCTATTAAACATTTATTATTAACTTCAACATTAAATCATTGACCGGGCTTCAGCAATCGGCGGACGGATATAAAATCCCAGCACTGCGGCAAGCCTCGGTCGTTGGCGGTCATTGTATTGAAACCCACGAACTAGAATAAAAAATGATTCTCGACAGAAAACATTTTGACATCGATAATAAATGTGCCATTGAAAAATTAATCATCAAGCCACCATTAAGGCTTGACTCAGTTTTTCAGGATCAAGCCTGTTTCACTTACGTTAGGGAAGGTGAAATGTCTTGTACTTCTCCAACAGACAACCTATCTATTCAAACAGAGGAAAGTGTTTTACTTAGATGTGGCAACTACTTTGCAGATGCTATTCAAAAACATCCTGCTAAAACCTGTGAGGTTATTGCCGTGCATTTATATCCGGATATTTTGAAAGAATTGTACAAAAACGAATTCCCAAATTTCATAAAAGGCGATGCCCACAAACCATATATCCAGAAAATAGAAAAACAAAGCGTTATTGCACATTTCATCCAAAGCCTTGATTTTTATTTTGAGAACCCAAACCTGGTCACAGACGATCTGCTTAAATTAAAGATCAAAGAACTCATCCTATTGCTGCTGCAAACAGACAATGCAGAAAATATTATTACTTTATTCTCTCATTTGTTCAACCCAAGACAAGCAGGTTTGTTTGAGGTAGTGGAAGCACATTTATACTCATCCATTTCTATAGTCGAGTTAGCTAGTTTGACAGGGCGGAGCCTCTCGACATTTAAGAGAGATTTTGAAACACAATTCAGTGATACGCCAGCCAATTATATTAAAGAAAAGAAATTGGAAAAGTCACTTGAGCTACTACAATCAACCGAATTGTCTGTATCCGAAATTTGTTACGAAGTGGGCTTTCAGGACGCTTCGCATTTCACAAAGACCTTCAAACAAAAGTATGATCGACTGCCTTCTGAGTATCGTAAGAAATAGTTGAACTGAATTCACCAGTTTTTGAACCTTCCTGCCAAGTTTGAATTTATTGTAAGTTTCATTTTTGCATCGTCAAATAACGACATAAAATTTTCAAGAATGACCACAAATGAAATAGCCGTTAAATACTACGATTTGATGCAGGAAGATAAAAGAGAACAAATTGTTGATGAGCTTTATTCGCAAGACATCGTATGCAAAGAACCCGAACATGCAGTAGCAATGGGCATTGCAACAATAACAAAAGGTTTAGACGCTGTAAAAGCCAAAAGCAAAGCAAGGGCTGAAATGATAGAGCAAGTTCATAGCAATTATTGCAGCGAACCTGTTATTTGTGGTAAATTTTTCAGTATGATATTGGGCAGGGATATTACCCTGAAAGGAAAGCCCCGCATGAATTTGCAAGAAATAGCAGTTTTTGAAGTGATGGATGGAAAAATTATTAGTGAACAATTTTTTTACTGAAAAATGAAACGTATAAAATCAATTTCGTGGTTCTTAGGAATTGCCATGTTTATGTTTGGTATTTTAAAAGTGCTGGTGCCAACAATTCATGGATGGTTTGCAGTGCAAATGACAAACAGCGGAATAAGTAAATACATTCCTATTTGGGTGGGCATTGCTGGCGAAATAGTTAGTGGGTCAGCGTTAATTGTTGCCTTATTCACAGCCCAAAAATTTTCATCGAGAACCATTTGGTTAATCATACAAGGGGCATCTGCCACCATAATTATTATGATGCTCACTGCCGTTTATGTTCATATGCAACCAAATGTCCCGGCAGATGTTTTGCCTTTAAAAATAAAAGCACCTTTCATTCCTATTTTTATGTTGTCACTTGCTCTTACAAATGTTTATTTGATACAACGTAAAATAAAAAACAAGTTATATTGATTTCAAAATACTTCGCATTTCGCAAAGACCTTCAAACAAAAGTATCATCAATCGCCTTCTGAGTATCGTAAGAAGTAGTTGAACTGAATTTACCAGTTTTTGAACCTTACTGCCAAGTTTGAATTTATTTTAAGTTTCATTTTTGCATCCTAATTATTCCAATAAGAAAACGATAAAAAAATGAACGAAAGCATATTAATAACCGGAGCAAATATTGGGCTTGGGAAAGAGACTGCCCGACAATTAGCCTTGAAACAAGAAACAAAGAAAATAATTCTTTTTTGTAGAAATCAAGCAAAAGCAGAGGCTGCAAAAAAGGACCTTGAGGAGAAAACGGGGAAAAAGGTTTTTGAAATTATAATTGGGGACGTTTCAGATGCAGACTCTGTAAGAAAGGCAGTAGAAAAAATAAAGGAACCTATTGATGCAGTAATTTTAAATGCGGGTGGAATGGTTGGGAAAACGGCTGGGAATATTACGCCTTCCGGTATGAATGAATTAGCTGCTACGAATATTTTAGGTCATATAATTTTAGTGGAAGAATTAATAAAACATGATAGGTTAAAAAAAGCAGTATTATATCCCAGTGCGGAGGCTGTACCGGGCGTAAAGATGCTTGGAATGAAACCAGTTTCAATGAAGACTTCTTCTGTAGATGAGTTTACTGCTGTTCTTGATGGATCATATTGGGGCAATAAATTCGATGCAGTGCAGGCATACGGATACGTTAAATATGCAGCAACCATGTGGATGTTATCAATGGCAAGAAAATATCCTGACATCAAATTTGTTGTTATGAGCCCCGGGAACACGGGCGGAACTAACGCACCGGATAATTTGCCCCCCGCAATGAAATTTATGTTGAAGAATTTTATGATGCCTGTCGTATTTCCATTAATAGGGGGAATGGTGCATAAGTTAGAAGTGGGTGCAAAACGCTTTGTAGATGGCATTTCGGACGAGCGATATAAAAGCGGTGTTTTTTATGCAAGTAAACAGGGTAAGTTATCAGGCGATGTGGTTGACCAAAGCACTTTTTTCACTGATTTGAAAAATACTTCATTTCAAGATAACGCTGATAAAGCAATTCACCGTTTTATAAAATAAGTAACCGAAATTCAAGAAAAGCAATGAACCGCTAACGTCCGAGGTTTGCCGCAATGCTGGCAGACTCAAGAGCAATCAGCGGTAATCTTTAATCGGCTTCGGTTCCGGCGGGCATTATTCTTTTGAGCATTTGTTGTTAACTTCAGCATAAAATCATTGACCGGGCTTTCGTTTCAGCGGACGAACAAAAATTCCAGCACTGCGGCAAGCCTCGGTCGTTGGGTGAAATTCTACGACACCAAACTATATCAGGTAAATTAATAAATAATATGGAAGGCATTAAAAAAATACTAGCCAACCAAGATGAAATTACATTATACTGTTTCGTCGGCGAAGCTTTGTGGAAAATCCAAATAGTTGAACAAGCTTTGAGTCATTCGATTACTCTTAAAATGAATCCTGCCGCAACAAAGGAACGTGCTGATGAATTTTTAAAGCAGCATCAAAGATATACTTTGGGTACGGCTATTAAAGTTGCAATCAAAGAGAAATTGTATCATCCATCACTGCTAGATGAACTAAATGCGTTCTTAGACAAAAGAAATTGGTTGGTTCACAAGGCTATGCCTGAAAGTCAACATGGCTTAAATTGGGAAAATAAAAAAGAGGAATTATTTCAGAAGATAAAATCTATTTCTGACAGAGCTGAAATCATTCAACGTGAAATTGAATATGATATGATAAGCTTTTGTTTTTCGAATGGCAAAGACATGTCTAAAATTCTTTCGTTATTAAAATTGCAGGAACAAGGAGTAAGGATTCGAAGGCAATTTTAACTTCGCCCAACTTTAGGTTTGCCGCAATGCTGGCAGACTCAATAACAATCAGCGGCAAATCATTAATCGGCCTCGGTTCCGGCTGACATTATTCTATTGAACATTTGTATTAACTTCAGCATAAAATGAAAACCGGGCTTCTGCAACCCGCGGACGGAAATAAAATTCCAGCACTGCGGCAAGCCTCGGTCGTTGGCAGTAATGTTTCCGCGACCTACGAAAAATAACAATGAGCCATTTTCAGGCTCACTGTTGACGGTTTTAGACACTCGCAATGAAAGGTGATTTCCTAATAAATGTTTCATCAGACAATTGTTCAATTAGAAACTGTGCCAAATCAGTTGCACTTATTTTATCGCCTGGGCAATCATCCAAACTGACGCTTACTTCTTTTCTTGAATCAGTTTGTTCAATCAACGGAAGGCGGACCAAAGTCCAATCAACTTTGCTTTGAGACAAAATATTATATTCTTCTTGCTTATCTGAAGTTGTTTCAGGATAATTTGTTTTCATCCATTCAGTTGCAAATTTTGTTTTAGAACTTTTGTTGTCAAAAGGTGTATCGACATTCAGACCAGTTGTTAAAATATAACGTTTCGCATCAAATTCATTCATTGACTGAATTACATTTCTCGTTGCATGGCTAAATATGGAACTTTCTCCTTTTGGTTGGCCTAAAGTACTGATGACAGCTTGACAACCACTAACCAAAGAGCAGACAGAATTATAATCTCTTGCATCTCCTTTGACAACTTCGACAAGTGGGCTATTGATTGGAAAATTTTCGGGGTTTCTCACAAGGATTTTAAAGTAGAATCCTTGGCTTATCAATTGTTTAACAAGATATTTTCCCGATTTGCCTGTGCCGCCAATAACAGCGACTTTTGATATTATTTTCATTTTTCTTCTTTATAAAATTTGACAATTATTTTTCCTTTCGTATTTATCTAGACAGACAAAACGAACAGACAAAAGTTATTTGGCTTTTGCAATCTGAAGAATCAATATTTTATAAAGAGATTTTAATACAGCAAACTTAAACGATTATTAAACCACAAACAAGTAATCAGAAATAAAACACTACTGCCAACATTCGGTTTGCTGCTATGCTGGCGGACGGGAGAGCAATCGCCTTTTGAACAACTTTCAGCTAATATCCGGCGGACGGAATTCTATTGAGCATTTATTATTAACTTCAGCATAAAATCATTGAATGGGCTTTTGTTCTCGGCGGACGAATAAAAATTGCCAGCACTGTTGTAAGCCTTGGTCGTTGTGCGCAACCCTAAATTGACATTCTGTTTAAAATTGTAAATGCGAATAAGACAAATTTTCAATATTACACTTTTACTTTTATTCTTTGCCTGCAAGACAAAGAACGAACATGCAGTACCCAAACTAACATTTAAAGACTCTGTACTCAAGCAATATATTGACTACACTTCTCAACTACCTTACTTCTTTGACAAATCAAGTTATGATTACCGATTTATAAAAGCATATTACACAAATGACACCGCTTTTTTGAAAAATGCTTCTAACGACATTGCAATAAGTGACCAAAAAAAGGGCGACGGTTTTCCAGATAGTTGCAGACGACACCCAGTTATTGAAAAATTAAATGTTGATTATGTATATCAACTTGATTATTCAGAATCCTTCTGTAATTTGACTTACTATTTTACCATCACAAAAAACAAAGACACAATTATTCTGCAATCAGTAATCTACCAAGGCGACAACAATACTAAATCCTGTAAAGCTGTAAAGCAAGATTCAATAAAGTTGACAAAGGAAAATTGGGACGACTTTACGCAATCAATTCGATTCGCAGACTTTTGGGGATTAAATCAGTATAAAAAATTTGGGTGTTGTGACGGAGACTTTTTAACAGTTAAAGCAATAGAAAGAAATTGGCAAGACCACTCAATCGTTGACCAACATAAAGTAGCACGACAATTTGTTTCAAACACAGCTTTATTCAAGTCTTGCGAATTACTTGCTAAACTTGTAAAGTATGACATAAAAAACTGCAAGTTCTGACAGGACAAATTCGAAGGGTATGCGTACAACATTGGGTTTTATGCAAGTTGGGTTTGACATTGTTACATTACTATTTGCAAATCCCAGCTTCAGTTGCAACAGATGAATAACTATCAGCTTTTTGTACATAATTCCCCCTCCCGCTCAGCGTAGTTTGTAGTTACAAATAATCATGAAGCTACGGGGCGTATGGCTCCCGTTTTTCGCGGGACAAGTTATGCCTACGCCGCATTTTTTTGTGGCTTGCAGCTACTGTTTAATCAGGCACAGCCTCCACCATAACCCGGGCGTAGGCAGGCTTTCAATAATCGTTTTTAATTATCAGATTGCTAACCCGGCAAAAACAGAAATCCGACTATTTAATATTGTCGATAAAAGTTGGGTGTTGGTCAAACCTTGCAAATACGGCAGGCCTGATTCCGGTCATTTAGCCAAATGCAAAAAGACAAAAATTCATTCCCTTCAATGTGGAGAAGATCGTCCGCTGTACTTTTTTCAGTTTATCAAGACAAATTTTCATTGGCGTTTTTTTGAAAAGCATTGGCATATAACTTGCTCACCGTTTTTTAAAATTAATTTTTTAACCATTTAAAACAAAATGTTATGACACTCGTAAAAAGAAACGGAAACATGAACAGTTTATTCCCTACTTTTTTTGACGACTTTTTTAACAGGGATTTGTTCAACTGGGGAAATCTTAATTTTTCAGACACGAACACTACCATCCCTGCAGTAAACATTAAAGAAACAGGCGAATCTTATGAAGTGGAAGTGGCTGCGCCGGGCATGTCAAAAAAAGATTTCAAGGTTGAGTTAAATGGCAATACGTTGTCCATCAGCTCGGAGAAATTAAATCAACAAGAAGAAGAAAGAGAGCTCCCGCATTATGTGCGCCGTGAATTCAGCTATCAGTCATTTCAGCGCACCTTTGAATTGCAAAAAGATGTGCTGGACGTGGAAAAGATCCAGGCAAAATATGAAAATGGAATGCTGCATTTGCTCATCCCGAAAAAAGAAGAAGTAAAACAGAAAGCGCCAAGATTGATTCAGATTTCTTAAAAATGAAGAGTTTAATTTTTTAAAATTTTATCATTAAATTCTTAAAACGTTATCAGCTTTATGAAAAATTGGGCAAATCTTTTGTTGACAAAATGCAAATTAAAAATGCAGGAGTGGCTAACGAATTTTTCTTTGAGAAGGAATGACGATGATGATCATTTTGACCACCCTTTTGCAGTTCTTTAGTAAACGATGTCAAATGCCGGATTTCATTCCGGCATTTGATTTAAAGTTATTATAGCGATGATTAATTATAGATAAGTAATCTTAAAGTAAATTAGCTTGTGGCGAAGAGTAATGCATGATATCAATTTGTAGAAGGGCTTTCATTAGCTTGCAGCGAGTTCCGCGCAGGCTTCATGAGAATGGAAATGGATAATGCGGAGACTCGCCAGAGAACGTAATATTTAAATTTAAAAAGACACATGAAATTTTTCCTTGTTGTTTTCTCACTATCAGTTTTCGTTTCCGCTGCTTCTTATTCGCAATCTATCGACACTAAAAAATTAGACAGCCTGTTTGATATGCTGCAAAATCGCGGCTTAGCGACAGGGAGCGTAGCTATTTCTGTAGACGGAAAAATTTTGTACCGGAGAGCAATTGGTTTTGCCATGCTTGACAGCAATAAAAAAGTTGCGCCTGATGTAAATACGAAATATAGGATTGGCTCTATTTCAAAGATGTTTACAGCTATCATGATTTTTCAATTGATCGAAGAAAAGAAATTGAATCTTAATACAAAATTGGCTACATACTTTCCAGAGTTGCCGAATGCCAATAAAATTACGATAGAAGAAATGCTGTATCACAGAAGCGGATTGCACGATTATACGCACGATACAAATTTTCCTGATTGGATGGACAAGCCAAAGACACACGAAGAAATGTTGAAAATAATTACAGATAAAGGTCCTGACTTTGAGCCTAACGCTAAAGCTGACTATTGCAACACTAATTATTTACTATTGAGCTATATCATCGAAAAGATTACAGGAACAACTTATGCCCAGACTTTGAATAAAAGAATAATTTCAAAAATTGGATTGAAAAACACTTATTACGGGAAGCCGATAGATATTCGCAGCAATGAAGCAACTTCTTACAAATATTCCGATAGCACATGGAGAAAGGAAAAAGAAACGGACGTGAGCATTCACTGCGGCGCCGGCTCCATCGTTTCCACGCCAGCCGATTTAACTGTTTTTATTCAGGCTTTATTTGCCGGAAAATTGATCACTCATTCAAGCCTCGACAGCATGACAACAATGGTTGATGATTATGGGATGGGAATCTTTCCGTATGATTTTGATCATGTGAAAGGCTACGGGCATGGTGGGAGAGTGGAAGAATTTTATTCATGGATATGGTATTATCCCAACAAAAAACTTGCTATTTCCTACATTACGAATGGGATTTTATATCCGAGAACCGATATTATGGACGGCATACGCAAAATTTGTTTTAATGATAATTATTCAATTCCTTTTTCAAAACCTATTGTGGCAGATTTGCAGAAATATGTCGGCACTTATTCATCAAGCAATTTGCCTTTTAAAGTAATTTGTAAAGAAGATAACAATAAACTTGTTTTTGAAGCGGCAGGAAGAACAATGCAGGCGGAGCCAATGAGCACAAATTATTTTATGAACTTAAAAACAGGCTCATTCTTTGAATTTGATCTTGAAAAAAGAGAGTTGCAAATTAAGGAGACAGCCAATGTATATTATTTACAAAAAGAAAAATAAGATTCAGAAAACATCAGGTCTGCAAAAATGCTTTTGCAGTTGTTGGTGTTGCGCATAGGCATATGCGTTAGCAGCACCGTCGGCGTGGGCTTAATAAAAAAGCTGTTGGTGAGCAAGGCTCGAAAGCCATCAGCAACACCAACAGCGATGCTAAAGCCCAATTAATTGAAACCTGCTATTAAGGCTGATTGCACTGTGATATGCAAGATTTGTACATTACTGTGCATGAACTGGTTTGAAGAACGGGAGCAGTGTAAGTAACAACGGGCGCGTTAGGGTCGTTATAACTCGTCACTGAAAAGGTTGTCGAGTTGCCACTGCTGCTGGTAAATTTTACGTAATAAACGCTCGTGCTTACTGTATTCACAGAGATAGTTGTCAAGCCAACTATAGGGTTCATGCAAGCCTGATAATCGTAGGCACATTTCCAGCACTCAGGTCTCATTCCGCTCGTGCTTCTGTACACTTCATTTAAGGAATCACGTTTGAAGGGATTTTTGCTTAATTCTGCCAGTTCGCCTGTGTATTCAATTTCTCTATTTTTTAAGGCATTAAAAAAATATTGCTGGTCGTTTGCGCTAAGTTTATCTATCTCATATTTTTTAATCAAATGCCTGTATAAATCCATATAATTACTAAAATCTTTTTGATCCCGAAACCCACTGACAGCGGGTATTAAATAATTAAATTCAGCCTCTGAAAGTTTGGATTGCTTTGAAAATTTGTTCAGGCTCTCCTTGTTTGCCACATAAGTGTTGTTCTCTTGATATATGATATTTTGAATATCTTTTTTATATATCAATTGATAATCCGGGTCCATGAAAACACTATTAATCAACTTTTCTAAATTTGACTTTTTGACATCGGGCTTTGTTTCATTTTTTTCGCGGGGACTGTATGACATTAAAAGAATTATAGCAAAAAGGGAGAATGTGAAAACTACAAATGCTGTGTGGAATGATTTCTTTTTCATAAAAATTTTTTAGGTTTGTTTGAAGTCAATTTAATTCTTTTTAAAACACAAACAAAAAGAATTAATTGGGAAGACGGATTTTCTTTCCGCCATGATATTTCTCGCCAACATCAAAATACTTTTAAGTTTTGTAATTTCAGCACAAAATCATCGACCCGGGTTTTGCACTGGCTGAAGAATAAATTTAATACCTACGTTAATCCAAGGTCGTTGTAAGCTAAATTTAAAATGTGCCGCCTGTTAATCATATCTTTTTTTCTGGTTGCACTATTTGATAGTTCTTATGGACAAAAGGCAAAAGAAGCCAAGCCGAAAGGCACTGTAACCATCACCAAAACTGTTGAGGCCAAACGAAACCCGCTTCAAGACACTGCATTTTTAAACCAGTTTGCAAAAGTTTATGGCGACAGCATCCGGAAGAATGTTGACAGCCTTCTTAAAGACACAGCCTTCTTAAAATCAATAGGAGATACCACAGTTCTGCATTATGGAGAATTTGTATCATCAAAATATACAGTTCAATTTCCCATACGGCCGTTAGGCTGGACAAGCGATTTTGAACACATCTTTTCACGCGAACAGATTTCAGTGTTAGACTCCATCATCGGCAAGTTCAAAAAGGAAACTACGAATGAAATAGCTATTGTTACTATTGACAGCTCATGGATTACAAAAGAAAAATTCGACAGTTTGATCCTTGAAATTCATAATGGTTGGGGAGTGGGCAGAAAGAATATTAACAATGGAATTGTTATCGGTATCTGCATGGGGCTTAGAAAAATAAGAATTAGCAACGGTAACGGTATTGTGGTAAAGCTGTCAGATGCTGAAACAAAGAAGATAATAGACGAAATTATAATCCCGGAATTTAAAAAAGGGGATTATTTTGAAGGAACAAAAAAAGGGCTGTTGGAATTAATGCAAAAAGTTCGTTGATAAAGCAGCCTGCAATATTTGGTATCCAATTTTTTCCGGTAGTTCTCGCAATCGGCAAATGCATATTGCATTAATCATCTAACTTGCATCATATAAAATTTAAACAATGACGATCAAATCATTATTCGGCATTCTTCTTTTCGCAATTGTTTTTAAAACAACAAATGCGCAAAGCAATAAGACAGACATTTCAAAGCCTGACCCTAACAAAAAAATACAGACTGTTGAGCTTTCTTGTGGTGAATGCAAGTTTCATCTGAAAGGAAAGAGCTGCGACCTTGCTGTGCGCATTAACGGGAAAGCTTATTTTATTAATGGCGCTAATATTGATTCATTCGGTGATGCACATGCGAAGGATGGTTTTTGCAAAGCCATACGAAAAGCAGAAGTGCAGGGAGAAGTTGTCAGCAACCGTTTTAAAGTGAGTTATATAAAATTGTTGCAACAATCGGAATAGAGTAGATTATTAGTTGATCTTACACTTTTACAAGTGCTGCGTCAAAAACACGACCTTAATGAAAAATGCTGTTAGTGAATTGAGCAGAAAATCTGTTACGTGATATAGCTGTGAAAATGAAATAGAATATAATAATAATCACTTTCAACAATACAATCAGCTTAGTATGAAAACTCAATTTCTACCTGCAAAACAAAAGTCATTCTTATTACTATTGGCGTGAAAGGGATTATTATTTCAATGTTATCTATGTTTACATTTGCGCCAGGTATTACTCATTTAGAAATAAATTTCTTTGCTCTTTCTTTAAGCAAATTAATAACATCGCTGTTGCTTCGGTTCATTTCAGGGTTTAGCTGAACATAATATTTTGCTAAGCGCTTGTAGTTTTTTGTCATGAGCATAAACCAAATGGCGAAATAGTCAACCTTGCGGAACACAATGGCATCTTCTGCTTTATAAACATTGATATTTTTTAAAAACTCCTGTGGCATTTCAGTCCAATGCATCCATGGGTAAATATGATGGCCGATGTGATAACCGTCGTTCCAGCATTTTTTGTTATACGCTGAATTAATGCATGTGATGCTGTTCTTATAACAATTGTCGGGAAATTGAGAATCAATGAAAGCATGTTGCGCCCAGTTCCCAGCCATCATCATAAACCGAGTAAACACAAACGGAATAACAAACACAGTCACGCTGGCTTTCCAATTAATAAAAAGCAAAATGATCGTGAGCAAAAAATAAGTGCCTTCGCCAAGCAGCATCCTTCTTATCAGGCGTTTCCGTTTTTTAAGTTTAAGGTATATGTAAAGCCGGTGAAACCCGAAAAAGAAAAAAGCAATAAAATATTTCGCAAAATCTTTAAAGCTATCGCGCTGGCAATACATTGTTGTGCTCTCGTCATCATCCATATTATTTTCAGGATGATGCATGCCGATATGATGCGCCATATATGTCTCAGGCGTTAAGCCAAAGAACGGGCCTAAAATCCATGGTATAATATTGTTCAGGTATTTGTCTTTATTAATAAAAAGTTTTTTGTGCGCAGTGTTGTGCTGCATTAATATGAAGGGACCCATTAAGAAAACAGCATTGTACAAAAAATATAAACCAGCGAGCCACCAATGAAACATGCCCGGAATAAATAATAATACAGCCCAGGGTAAAGTTGTGAGCATCACCAGAATAATAAAATGTACAAAGGGAATATTTCGCTGATCATTGAGGAGTGATGCAAAAAATTTATTCAGGCTGCTCACCTTATTGTTCGGATGATAAACGGGATCGGTGAGATCCATAGGTTGAAATGTTAGCATTTGGTGTTTGGTTAGGTGTTAAAAACTATTATGACTTATGATCTTGAAATGATTCTGCCGATATGTATTCCTATTCCTCCTGAAACAAAAATACTATGCGTATTCAGATTTGCATTTAATGAAGCATCTAAGCCTGCAAAATGTTTACTGCCTAAATGAACATTCATGCCTATCGGAATGCCAATTGTATTCACTCTCTTCGAACCTAATTTTTCGTTCTTATAATCTTCGCCTATGATTGTTTCCCATATTCTCTCCAGCGTCACATTTTCTTTAATAGGAATCGTATTCACATAATCAAATTGCAACCACGAAATGCCAATAATAAAACTCGGGCTCCATTTTCCTCTTAAAACAATGCCTGAAAATACAGCAATAGATTGAATTGTTTTATGATCCTGGCTATTTTTAATATTCAGAAAGTGATCATGTTGTTTGGAATCATCATAACAGATATGTGACTTGTAATACGATGTGCCCACATATATATTCCCTTTCCGGTAATTCAGTGTAGCATTTCCCATTGTGCCGTTATTTGAATAACCGATATTGAACTCACCCCATAACGATGTGCCCTTTAGCTTTTGGGAAATATGAATTACTGAATCCTTGTCATTCGTATTATATGCAGTCTGGCAAAATGCAGAACCGGAAAGTAGAAAGAGCGTTGCGAGCAGAAGGGTTATTTGCTTTTTCATTGTAGTTTGATTTAATGATATCAAAACTATTCTGACATTGACCCAAACTAAAATTGATTCCAGCGCGATCGTTGCAAGACGTCGCAAAACTGTCCAAAAGGAAAAGCTTAAAAATGAATTGTATTTATTATTACTAAAATATCAGGTGATCATGTGGGTGATTTGGATTTTCTGCAAAAGAATAATATGATCAATAGTAATTTGTCCGATAAAATGCATGAGGCGTGATTAAAAGAGAAAGTAAACAACAATGGCTTTTATTTTGTCAGGGTGTTCATCTCCACATGTTATGAATTTACTTTTGTAACTTCCTCTAAGAGTTGAAGAATAATCAGTAATAAAATGAAACTTTTTCTTCTTACTATCGCTATCACAATAGGATTGCAATCTTATGCTCAAAAAGCATCGTTCAAAGAACTAAGGCTAAAACCCAATTCAAAATATTATAAAGCAAAAGAAGCAACTATTTTTTTCCCGATAGTAGTAACTAACAATATTAAAATTGACAAGCTGATCAATGAACAGATTAAGGAAGATGTATTTGAGCCTGATGCAAAAAATCAAAGCTTACAAAAAATAATTGCTGAAAATATCAATGAATATGGGTTAATCAATTTGTCCTTCGAAGCAACATACAATAATCATTATCTGCTTTCCTTTTCAATATTTAGGGAAGGATGTGGAGCATATTGCAGCTCAGAAAATATTTATTTCAATTTTGACTTATTGACCGGGAAAAAAGTTTCTATCACTGATATCATTCAGGAAAATAGAATAGATAGCTTTAGAAATATTGTTCTAAGCGATAAAGTAAGCTCACTAAATAAATATAAGATAGAAGAAAAAGCCCTCATCGGCACAGATGGCATTGACTCTGCCACCTATGATTGGGTCATCTCGGAAATTGATGATAATTGTATACATCAGGTTTCTCTAAAGGACTTTTCTATATCAGACAAATCAATTGAAATTCTTGACCCTTGCGGATTGCCTCATGCAATCCAGTCGCAAGAGCCAGTCATAGAACTAAAATATTCTTTTGAGTTATTAGAAAAATTTTTGACGACCAAATTTAAAAAGCTGTTAAAATAAAATCTGCTGCTGCTCACTAACAACAATGCTTATAAGTTTTTGTGACTTCAGTACTTCACTCTTCATTAACTTCGGTTTATAACAGTAAATAAATCAAACATGAATAAAATTCGCCTTCTGCTTTTTGTGAGTATATCATTTGCTCCCTTGGCGATGCTTGCACAAAACGCTTTGCCGCCTACTGCTAATCTTCCTTCCGGCACTTCCTCTGCAAAATGGGCGGGGAACACACTGTATGTGAGCGGGACGCTTGACCCAGATATAAAATCACATCCTACTACTGAGTTGCAAACAGTGGGAGTTATTAAGAGCCTTCAAAAAATTCTTGAATCGCAGGGGTTAACATTGGGTGATGTAGTGATGTTGCATGTGTATCTCGGAGGCGATCCTGCTAAAGATGGCAAGATGGATTTTGATGGAATGATGGCTGGCTATACTCAATTCTTCGGCACGAAAGAGCAACCTAATAAACCTGCGCGAACTACTGTGCAGGTAACACTGCCTGCAGGTGCGAGAGGCGGCCTGGTAGAAATGGACTTGGTTGCAGTTCGCCCTCAATAGCTTGCTAATTACAAATTAACTATTCCCTGTCAGCATTTTTCGCTGACAATGAATGATGTTAAGTTTCGTAACTTAAACATAAAGTTTTTAGTCGGGCATTTGCCAGAGGCGATAGATATGAATGCAAACTTAGCGAAGAGCGGAAGAGTGTTAATTGTTATTATAAATTGATATACTTTATGACTTTTAAAAATATTATCAAGGTATATTTTATTTTTATCATCGCCCTCGCAAGTTGTGAAGCAAAAAATACTAACGAAAAACCACAAGCATTTATCCACAATGACGACATAATGAAATTAACAGCCTCGGACACAAGCGGACAGATTATGAATGAAGATGATTTTTGGGGATTAATTGATAAATCAAGAATGGCCGCAAATAATAATTATCAAACACAAATCACTTGCTTAAAAACAATTTTGTTGACGCTTAAACCGACAGAAATTGTAAAATTTGACAACACATTTACAGCTCTGCTAGCAGCATCATATAACTATAACCTTTGGGGTGCTGCGTATGTTATTAATGGTGGATGTTCTGACGACTGTTTTGATTATTTTCGGCAATACCTGATTGGGCACGGAAAAGACAAGTTCTATGAGACAATTAAAGACCCTGAAAGTTGTGCCGAATGGATAAAATCCGAAGAAGATGATAATTGGGAAGGGCTGCAATATTCCGCAATGGAGGCATATAAATTAAAGACAGGCAAAGAAATGCCTAGGACATATCAGCCAAAGTTTGAATTAAAAGGAAAACCTTTTGATGAGAAAACAGTAATTAAACAATATCCAAAGCTTGCGAAGAAGTTTATGGCGAGCAATTAACTTTTTAATTGCATCAAGGGCTAATAGCCAATCATCATACGTTGGTAGAGTTACAGTAGAACCACTAATGCATTTACTTTTCTAACTTCTATATATAATATTCAATCGGTTTTTTACTTTAGTGATAAGTATTTTCACTGGCTGCCACATTGCAAACCTGTAACATTCTCTGCTCATCATCGTTGTACTTCCTTATATCACATTTTAAAATCATGATGTAATGGCTGGCAAAATAAATCGAACAATGATTGTTCTTGGCTTCGTTTGTTTTATTCCTTTTAAAATTCTTCCCGCACAAGACAAGGCGACGCAAATTGACCAGCTTGTTCAGTCTTATAAAAACATTCATGAGTTTAATGGAAGCATTCTTGTAGCAAAACAAGGTAAGATTATTTTACAAAAGGGTTATGGATTTGCAAATTCAGAAATGAATGTTTCTAATACTGTCAACACAAAATTCAGGATAGCATCTCTCACAAAGCAGTTCACCGCAATGCTGATCATGCAATTAAAACAATCTGGCAAATTAAATCTCAAAGATCCCATCTCTAAGTTTCTGCCATACTACAGAAAGGATGTAGGCGAAAGAGTAACCATTCATGATTTGCTGACACACACTTCCGGAATTCCTGATTATACGAACAGGCCTGATTTTTTTTCTTATATAGCGACACATAATTATACCCCCGAAGAATTTGTAGTAAAATTTTGCAGCGATAGTCTTCAATTCGAGCCCGGAACAAAATATAATTATTGCAATTCGGAATATTATATTTTAGGTGCAATCATAGAAGCAATTACCAAAAAAACGTATGCTGCTGTACTTAAGGAAAAAATATTTGATGTGATAGGCATGAAGAACAGTGGCATTGACGCACCTGCTGCAATATTAAAAAACAGAGCCAGCGGATATGATTATAATTACGGAAGTTATACCAATGCAGATTATATAAACATGTCTTCATCTATTTATGCAGCGGGAGGAATATATTCAACTGTCGGCGATTTGTTTTTGTGGGATGAAGCGCTGTATGGTGAAAAATTATTGGCGAAAGAAAATAAAGACACCATGTTTACTCCTTTTTTAAATAAATATGCATACGGTATCGTAGTAAACAAAACCTCAATCTCTGGAATTAATCACGAAGTGACGCTGATGGTTCACACTGGAGGAATTAATGGATTCAGATCCATTATGCTTCGGGAAGTTGAAGATAGAGAAGTGATCATCCTGTTGAGCAATTCTGTGTTGAATAATAATTTTGATATTGATTTAAATCCCGTAAGCAACAGAATATTTTCTATCCTGAATAATTTGCCTTACGAAAAGCCGAAGCCGTCAATAGGTGAGTCAGTTGGTGAGGTAGTCTATAAGAGTAATGCAGAAAAAGCAATATCATTTTTTCATCAGGTAAAGTTGCATGCGAAAGGGAAATATGATTTTACAAACTTAGAATCAGAATTAAATAGTTTGGGTTATTCGCTTCTGAGTAATGAACGTGTGAAAGATGCAATAACCATTTTTAAATTGAATACGGAAGAATTCCCTAAATCATGGAATGCTTTTGACAGTTATGCCGAAGCATTAATGAAAGACAAGAAACGAGAAGCAGCCATTGAAAATTACAGGCTTTCGTTAAAGCTAAACCCGGACAACACAAATGCCACAGAACAAATTAAAAAGCTGGAAGCTGAAAAAAAGTAGGGTAAGGCGATGTATTAATTATCAAACGAAGTTAAGTTCTGTAACTTCAGCATAAAAGTCTTGTCTATCTAATAACGAGGCTTTTATTTTAATTTATACGCAACAAGCATATTCTTCAGCATAGCGGGAACATACACTATTTTGTTTGAAGCATCATAGCCAATATCAGCAGAGTTTATTTTCTTGCTTCTTGTATCGAGCAGAACCTGTTTAGTGCCATCATCTTTCACGTAATAAATAACGCCTTCCCATCCGGTGACAATAAATTCATGGTCTTTCACCATTTCTATTCCATCGGCACCACCTTCGATGCCTTCTGCCAGCGTTGTTAGTTTTTTATTTGCATCAGCTTTTTGCATGGTAGTGCCTGTGAGAGCATATAAGTCGCTGCCAACTGCCAAAAGCCCATTCGCATCTTTCATATTCTCGAGATAAACAGTTGCTTTTCCATTTTCAATCCTATGCACTTTATTGGTTTTTGTATCGCTCACATAAACGATGCCTTTGGAATCGATCGTGATGTCATTCAGGAATACCGCTCCTTCAACTATTATGCGTTGAATGACCGATGCTGTGTTCACATCAATCACTGCCACGGTTGTTTGTTCAGCAGCATACAATAGATTTTTGTATAGACCCAAACCTTTTGTTTGTGTTAGTCCTGTTACCCAATCTCTCTTGATTATTTTTCCATCTAATCCAATCTTGCTAATAAAACCTGTTCCGCTTTTATCAAAATCGCCAATATTTGAAACATACAACAATTTTGATTTTGCATCGTACAAAGCAGACTCAGGCGCTTTGAGTACTGTATCGGTTTGCCATAACAGGTCTAATGAATGTTGTGCAGATAATTTTGAATTGATTGAAATAACAGATATGATCAGTAAGAGTTTTTTCATGTCGTTAATATTTAATAATGGTAAGTTACGGTCAAAAACTAAAACAAAAGGCATCTGTGCCTTAATAATTAAATCACAAACAACTCAGGAATGCAATGAAAATTATAATATGACAAATTAAAGTATTTTTGTAATTAAGCAACATCGAAAGTGTTGGGGGGAAATTTGGTGAAGCAAGATGTTTTTTATTTTGTCGATAGTTATAAAGTATCAGCATTGCGGCATCTCTAATACGTTAAAATATGATGATGTAAAAAGTTAAACTAAAACAATAAGCATGAATAATTCCGCCGCACATGATGAGCGCATTGCAAAAATGACTTTCGCTTCAATCTATCCGATGTATGTCGCGAAGGTGGAGAAGAAGGGCAGGACAAAGGAAGAACTGAATCAGGTGATCGAGTGGCTGACTGGTTACAATAATAAAAAACTACAGGAACTGATCAAAGAAAAAGCAACGTTTGAAACATTCTTTGAACATGCTTCGCTAAATCCTCATGCTCATCTGATCACTGGAGTAATCTGCGGCTATCGCGTGGAAGAAATTACGAACGCCCTGACTCAACAAGTAAGGTATTTGGATAAACTGGTAGATGAGTTAGCTAAAGGAAGAAAGATGGAAAAAATTTTGCGTAGCTCATAGTACATCTTAGTGAGGTTGGCTATTATTTATAGTTTCATTATTTGAATTAGCTTTATGAAACAAAACTATTTCTCTGCGCAGTGTATAGCAATAACAAATTTATATGGCTCATCTCAAGAAGTAAAGAAGGATATTAACCTGATTTACCAATCAATGAATTTATTTTGGACATCATGGCAAATCATCAACACAAGCTAAATTTTTATTCACTGTTATTTGCTTGCATGATAATTTGTCCATCACTGTTTGCACAGAGCAAGAATTTGATATTATCTAAAAGATGCCCTGTGAACAGCATCAACTACGCACAGGGCTTGCTGAATAATTCGATTGTCGGTATCATCACAGATGCCCAGGGATTCACATGGGTTTCCACTGCCACCGGACTTCAGCGCTATAATGGATATACATTACAGAACATCACGCCTGTTGCTGACGGCGATACTATCCTTATTAACTATCCGGTCTATTTTTCCGAGGGGAAAAACAATTCTATATTAATCGGCTACAAGCGAGGAGTGCTCGAATACAATTCTGAAAGCAATACTTTCAAAAAGATAATATCTGTAAATGCTCACTCTACATCCAGATATGCATTAATGCCAATCAAACAAACAGATGAAAGCATCTGGTGCTTTGAAGAAACCAAAGGAATTCTGATGTATGACAAGAATGGTGTTCCTTCTGCGCAATTTCCGGGATCTGAATCGGCAAATGTTGAAGATATGCTGCGCACTGAAGGATATAATATCAGCAGAAAGCTCATCGCGACAAACGATCGGTTTATTTTTTTGCGGACATCGCCAAACAGGATATTGCAAATCGACATCAACACGCATCAGACAAAGAGTATAGATTATCCCGGAGCAAGTATAACAGGAATAGAATGTGATACAAAGAAAATTTTTGTTGCTTCCGGAGAAGGTTTGGGGTATATAAATATTCGGGACGGCTCCTCGTCAAAGAAATTTTTATATAGATCCATCAATCAGCTCGTTTACGGCTATTCTGGAACACGAAGTTCCATTGAACTTTCCTCTGATAACAAGTTATTAGTGACCGTTGAAAAGCGACTGTTTGAATTCGACACATCATGTATTTGCCAAAAAGAAATTGTATCGCTGAACCATGAGCCACTGCTGAATGCCGGTTACATACAAATTGTGTATGAAGATAAATTTCGCCGGATCTGGCTGCTGACACATGAAGACATTAAAAGAATTCAAAATGCAGAAACCCCTTTCGAGCATTTCATTTATCCTGAAACGAAAGACAATTTTATAAAGTGCATTTATTATGATACAGAAAAAAACATAATTCTGGCAGGTGCTTTTGCAGGCCTTATTCAATTGTATGATTCATCTGGCAACCCTATGTGGGATAAGCCGTTGGTCAATGAAAAAATAAAGCATGTGATCGCCATCGAAAAGCTTTCCAATGATCAATATCTTATCATGACCATGGAAAACGGATTGTTCATATTTAACCTGCAATCAAAAAAGATAGAACAGATTGCATTAAATAATGAATCACTTTTTCAAACAGAAATCCGGCGAAGCTCGTATTCAAACAATTTGCAGAGAGTTGATGATAGCACTATCCTGATAAGCACCATGTCAAATGTGTTTCGGTGCCATGTTCAAAAAAATCAAATAAGAAGTGCAGATCCTTTATTGAGCAGTGACCAGATTCGTGGCAATACAGTTTCTTCTTTTGTTTATGCATCAAACAAAACTTTATGGGTTAGCACAGTCTCCGGCGGTATGCTGGAAATGACTGCATCGGGAATTTTCAAAAAAGTAAATATTCCGGAAAATTATATTGTCCGTTGCATGACTGAAGATGGCAACCATCATATTTGGGTGGGCACCGAAAGAGGGCTTTTTATTTATGATTCTACTGGGAAAATAATAAATCACTTAACCAGGGAATCAGGATTGTTAAGTGATTTTATTTATGCATTACTTCCTGCAGATAGCAGCCGAATAAATTTTTTTGCGAGCACCAATTTTGGGTTGTCATTTATTTCAAGAGAAGGGAAAGTGAAAAATTATACTAGAGAACTCGGTCTTCAGGAAAATGAATTCAACACACAATCCGCTGCTATGTCATCCAGCGGAAAATTATTTTTTGGTGGCATCAATGGCATCACTGCATTTTATCCAAAAAATCTTATTGCTATACAAGATTCTTCTTTGATTAATATCACACGGCTTGTCGTCAATGACTCTTTGTATAATTTATATGGCAGCTCTTTAAAAGGCGATACGATCAGGCTTGCACACAATCAGAATCATATTCAATTTGATATTGCAGCCACCGGCCTTTTAGATCCTACGGAATATTTGTATAGATACCGGTTGAATAGTTTTGAAAAATTCTGGCAGATGACTGATCATGCAACAGGAATTCGATATACGCTGCAGCCCGGCAACTATTTGCTGGAGATCAATTGCAGCCCCATATTATTTTCAAATAGCGTTTTTGAAAAAAAATTAGTCATCATTATAGATCCTCCATATTGGAAAACCTGGTGGTTTATTCTCTTAACGATCACCGCTGCGGCAGCAATTATTTTCGGGATCAGCTATTATGTGGTTTGGCAGCGCTATCAATTAAAATCAAAAAAGCTGGAGATGCAGCAACAACTGGTGAATGAACGTGAGCGCATTTCAAGAGAGCTGCATGATAACATCGGATCACAGTTGAGCTATATCAGCAACAATATAGACTGGCTTGCAGAAACGCAGGGATCTTTCAGTAAAGAAGAACAAACAAAAAGGCTTGCGATAGTCAACGACACTGCTAAAAACCTGGTCTCAGATTTACGCGAAACAATTTGGGCGATGAAAAAGGAATCGATTATGCTGGATGAGCTAGCTGATAAGCTTAAATCTTTTTTGCAGTCACAATGTGTTTTGCAACCGAAAATGGATGTGATGATTACGGAAAATATCAGGAAGAACTACAGCTTTTCTCCAACAGAAGCATTGAATGTTTTCCGCACGTGCCAGGAAGCAATCGTGAACAGTATGAAACATTCGCATGCGGAAAAAATTTGCCTGAAGATTCGATCGGATGACGAAGAGGATTTTTCATTTGTGATAGAGGACAACGGAAAAGGCTTTGTTCAGCAAAAAGATTACCAAGGGCATTATGGCCTTGAAAATATGAGGCATCGTGCTGCAGAATCAGGAGCAGTTTTGCTGATATCTTCAGAATTGGGCAAAGGGACAAGCGTGTCGGTTAGCAAACCTGCGAATAGAGGTGGAAACAATGCTGGATAAAAATCATACAAACGTGTTATTGTTTATTTTCTGGAAAAGATGAAAGATTGCGTTCAAATTGATGCATGAAAATACCTGTAGGGATAGTTGATGATAAATCGCAGAATCGGTTGCTATTCTCAGAGATGCTGAATTTCTCCGATGACATTGCTGTTGTGATGACTGCTTCAGATGGGAAAGACTTTCTGGATCAAATGAAAAAAATGGATTTTCAACAACGCCCGTCTGTTATATTGATGGATGTTGAAATGGCAGAGATGGATGGGATTGCTGCAGTGCATACAGGGAAAATATTATATCCTGATATACATTTTTTGATGCTCACCGTATTTGACGATGATGATAAAATTTTTGAAGCCATCAAAGCGGGCGCCGACGGATATTTATTAAAGAATGAAAAAGTTTCATACATCATTGATTGCATTGTCCAGCTATCAGAATCGGGGAGTGCTCCGATGAGCCCCAGGATAGCTAGAAAGACATTGGACCTATTGGTGAATGCTTCCATTCCGAAAATGGAAAAGGATGAAAAAGAAAAGCATGATTATGCACTTTCAGATCGTGAAATGGAAATTCTTAAGCTCACAATAGATGGATACAATTACAAACAAACTGCAGGCAAATTGTTCCTGAGCAGCAATACTGTGAAAAAGCATCTTGCAAATATTTATCACAAACTGCACGTCACTTCAAAAGCGCAGGCAATAAAAATCGCGACAAAAAATAAATTAATTTGATGCAAGGGAAATCTGCTTCCTTTCAGTCATTGCAATATTGATCAAACAATTTTTGTATTTGTTTTCTACTGTAATTTTATCAGGAAAAAATTTTAAATCAAATTCATGTTAACCGATGGTCGAGTTTACAACTACCATATTACAATTTGCAAAGCAAGGTGAAAAAACAGGATGGACATACATTAAAATTCCTGCAGCTATCGCGCAGCAATTGAAGCCGGGGAATAAAAAATCATTCAGGGTGAAAGGTCAGTTTGATGATCATCAGATAAAAGGAGTGAGCTTGATTCCGATGGGAGAGGGCGACTTTATCATCGCACTGAATACTTCCATCAGAAAAGCAATCGGGAAAAACAAAGGCGCTAAACTTCATGTTCAAATAGAAGTTGATTATAAAAAACCTCAGCCACCGGCAGAATTGCTTGAATGTTTAAAAGATGAACCGGAGGCTTTGATATTTTTCAAACAATTATCCGGCTCACATCAGAACTATTTCAGCAACTGGATAAAATCTGCAAAGACAGAAGCAACAAAAGCAAAGCGGATAGCGCTTTGTGTAAATGCGATGTCAAAAAAATTTGACTTTGGCCAGATGATGCGCTCGGCAAAAAAAGATAAAGAAGATTTTTTCAGATAGCTTATCTGGCGCTATACAATTATTTTATAACTGCCTTTTTTAATGATGCAGTAGATTTTTGAGATGCATCATTTACTTTATTTTTATTATTGCTTTGAGGAATATATTTTGGCGGATTTAGTTGCACCATCAGTTTGTTCATGCCCATTGCCACTGTTGCCAAAATAAAGATGGCAGTTATTGCTGCAAAACTTTTCTTGAATATAGAAGCATAATTACGCCCATAAAATGATCGCTTATATGCTTTCACCCCATCTTCAGTTATCTGTATCAGCATTGCCCGGGGATCATACTCGTCTCCCCAAATGTTCAGGTGCCCATTTTCATGCAGCAAATAGCAGGACTCTTTTAATGTATTCAATTCGAATTTGCCGGAACTGTGCGCAATATCAAAGAGAGGTATAAAAAGATAATTTCTGGATTGTTTCCTGGGAGATTCATCGAACCATAAATCGTTGGTGCAGAGGCTCTGCAATATCCACGCGGCCGCGCTTCTCTTCTTTTTTTCTTGATGAGTGCTCATAATAGGAAATTGGATGGTGAAACCTTTGCAGGTTATGCTATGCAAACGCATATCAATATTTTCTATTGCCTTTTATGTGTTAATCCGCCGGCAATTTTTCCAGATTATGTTCAATTCTGCACAAAAATTCCAAAAGCCGGAAAGGATTAAAGGGAAATAAAATTCTATCATACTGCTAATCATTATTTTATTTAACTGGCACTTGTATTGGAATCTATTAACCACCTCAAGTTTCTTATCCTATCAACAGAACCTCCTCCTACGAGAAATCGAATTTTAATTAATCGTCAAACCCATTTTACATGAAAAAGATTTCCGGCTTATTCAGCAAAAAAACCACTCTGTCAGCTACGTTTCTCGCAGCATTTATTTTGTTAGCTCATGCAGGTTTTTCAAGAAATATATTGTCTGAAAAAATCAGGACTGGTGCAGACAGCACCATCAATGTAGAAATAAACTCTCGTGTTCAATCTATAAAGACGGCCATCAATGTTCAGGACATGGACGGCACTCATGGCATAGTGCGCATTTATGGCACTACGGGCAAAAAAATCAGTGAGACTATCTTAATGCCAGGAATGAATAGAATCGATGTTAGTAAGCTCGAACAGGATACATATTTTCTTTGCATCACGATGGATGGCGGTTCAACGTATCGCCAGAAGTTTATTAAAGAATAAGGCTTAATAAGGTTGTTGATCTCGTATTTCTTTTATCGGTGCCTGCTGGTTTTTAAAATCAGCAGGCATTTTTTATTGGAGAAGATGCGTAATTGCGATCTGGTTGCTTTTCCAGTTTTAGATTTTGCTTAAGTAATCTTATTAGGTTGTTATCAGCTCATCCATGAATAGATCGTAGCGCTGTTCTTTTAATGATTTACCAAAAGCAGTAGATTGTTTTTCTTCAGTCAATTTAAAGCCAAATCTTTTATATAGTGAGGCTGCAGAATGTAATTCGTTTGTTGTCCATAAATAAGATGACTGATAGCTTTTTTCTTTGAGGAAATCCATATAAAGCTGCAGTAATTTTTTCCCAAGCCCAATGCCTCTGTATTCAGGATCAATATAGAAATAACGAAGCTGAGCCGCATTATTTTCGCGATGCATCAACAAAAGAAAACCTATCATCTTATCATCATGCTCGCATATCCAAACCCTGTCCATTTCGGGATTATAATTTTTATAGAATTCATACAAGCCTGCGCCAACATAAGTTTCAAAAGAAATTCCATAATTATATTCTTCGCCATATAATTTTCCATGGCGATAAATGACATATCCTAAATCACCAGGTTTAAGCTCAGTTCTTATTTGAATATTGCTTAAAAGTTTATCGGTATTATTCATTTCCTAAACTTTTTATCAGCAGTTTTTTCACTGTCAATATTTTTTGAACAAGATCATCGCATTCTTTGTCAGATAAATTTTTGAAAAGTGATTCAATTTGTTTGTCAGAAGCTTTATTCAATTTTTCAAATTCTTTTTTCCCTTTTGCAGATAATTGCAGAACAGCAGCACGGTTGTCTGCAGATGACATGGCTTTGCTGATTAATTTATTCTTTTCAAATTTTTTTAGAATACGGCTCAGATAACTTTTGTCAATGTCAATTAATGTAATAATATCAGAGGCAGTAAGGTTTTCATTATGATATAATTCAAACAGAATCCGTACTTCAGGCAGTGAATAGCTGCTGCTAAGAATATGCTTGTCAAGCAAGCCGATAATATTTGTGTAAAATCTGTTAAACGCTCTTAGTTCTTTGATGTGTCGGGAGTTCATGAAACAAATGTAAGATAATTAGTTGACAAAGTCCACTAACCGTAAAACGGCAGGTTGGATTGAGAAATGTTTATAAGTGAGATTTTGTGATTACTGTTCGTAAACTCTTTTTATACATCTGCAACAATTCTTCTATTTCTTCCGGTGTTTTGTCAAGCCATGAAATATTAATTTTCTTTTTTTGATCTACTGTCTGAATTGTTAAATAATGAGTATTACTTTCTTGGTCTTTTTCAATTTTCCAGTCAATAATTTGTAGCCAAAGAAATGAAACAGGTTTTCCTTTTTCGTTTATTTCAATTTCGGATTTGCTGAATATCAAAACAGGTTCATTCTTAAAGAATTTCCTTATCGGAACGTAAATCGCATATATTAATGAAGCGGTTAGGAAAACCTATATGACCTTCATTGTGTTGTTATTGTCAAACTTGTGCGAAAAATATATGTAATAAATCATTCCGAATAATGCTACGGTTAACAAGGCAAGCATAGGAATTAATGTCTTCTTATTTTGTCTTATTTCTGTTGTCTCCATATTGAAAGTTGTTTTCCGCAACAACCTGTCAACAAAAATAAAAACCAAATCCATTTTCTTGGTAACTTTTACAAAAAAATAAAATGAAACATTTACTATCTGGTTTGCTTTTCATGGCAGCTCTCCATTCAAACGCACAGAAAATAATACCACTTTACAATGGCGCTGCTCCTGGTTCAGAAAGCTGGAACTGGGATGAGAAAGTATTCAAGGTAGATATTGGCTCGGTGGTGATGGATGTTTCGCATCCTTCGTTAATTGCTTACGTGCCATCAAACCCAAATGGCACTGCGGTGATTATTGCACCCGGCGGCGCATTTCATGCGCTCGCAATCGATCTCGAAGGCGTTGAAATAGCACATCGGCTGAATGCACGAGGCATCACTGCTTTTGTACTAAAATACAGATTGGTTCATGATGATCCGGCACATCCTGAAAATAGCATTGGCACATTAATGTCAACCGGAAATTTTAGAAAACTTGATTCGCTCAACGCTCCCGTTGTTCCGCTTGCCATGCAGGATGGGCTTGCTGCTGTAAAATATGTTCGTCAGCATGCTGCTGAATATAAAATCGGCGCCGATAAGATAGGTTTTATGGGCTTTTCTGCCGGAGGCACTGTGACCATGTCCGTTGCTTACAATGCAACAGATGAATCACGCCCAAATTTTGTGGCTCCCATTTATGCCTATGAAAAAGCAATTATTGGTTCAACAGTACCATCCGTGAAAACACCCATTTTTATTGCTGCTGCAAGTGATGACGATCTTGGCCTTGCAACACATAGTGTGCATATTTATCTTAAATGGCTTGATGCAAACCAGCCTGCAGAACTTCACATGTATGAAAAAGGAAAACATGGTTTCGGTTCAAAAAAACAAAACCTTCCTGTCGACACCTGGACAGATCGATTTACTGATTGGCTTGTGATGCATGGTTTGATAAAATCATGATAAAGACTAAGTGAATCAGAAAACATAACAATTATTTTCTCAGAGATTATTCTTCACTTTATGCCAGTCAAGATGCTTCTTTATTTCATTCAGTTGATCATTGGAAATCTTGTCAAGAGGGATTATGTTAGCAGATTGTTTAGTTTGCCATATCAAAAGCCAATGATTGGTCTTCGTAACTTTTACAAGTTTGTCTAAAGTGAATGATGCGCTAAAAGTTTCGCCTTTTATAATTAAGACATCTTCTTCAAAAGTATATTGTATGTCCTCTGATGCTCTTCGGTTTGTAGCAAAGCTCTTGCTGATTTGGTAATAAATGAACACAAAAAATAAAATCAGGAATATTACAGGAGGTATCAGTTCATCTAATAAAAATGTTTTATTGTTAAATAAGCTTGTAAGAATTGGGAACGATATACCTAAGATCACAAACCCAATTACAATTTTGAAAATAGGCCTGCTGATCAATATGGCAAAGGATGCATTAATATAGTCCTTTTTTGTAAGCGTATTTTTAATTGTCAAATTCATTAATACTTTTTTTGACTGTTGTAAATATTAAAGATGAGTCTCAATATAAATCAGTTAAACCAAACTGCATAGCCTTTCCTTCTTAAATCAAGGGCGAGTTTTTTTTCTGCTAACAATGCTTCTGCTCTGGTCATCGGCTTTTGGTTGATGTGATCGTACAAGCTCGGACGCAAGTATGCTCCGTATTTCTGAGCAATATAAGCAGACAGCTTGTGGCCCTTTTTATTTACATACCCGGTTCTATGTTGTTTGAATCGTTCGGCAGGAGTCTTGCTCGTCATGCCAACATACAAACATTCAAGCACTCCGTTAAATTGCGGGTTAGCTTCCCTGAATTTTGCATTTTCTGTAAAAACTTTTTTCGATAATTCTATGACATAAACCTGATACCTCATTTAATAATTTTTTATTATTCCAACATTAAAATTGTTGTTGTCAGTAATACAAAAATGAGCATTGATTTTTTAATCTCTTAATACATTGGTTTACGGAATGCATTTTGTTGCTGCTGAAAATTTCCCAAACTTTATTGAAATCTTTCTGTTCGTCTGCCAGCCTTATTTCCATGAGATTGAAAACTTATTTTAATGCTTGAAGAAAATTCAACGATATCGGATTGCCGCAGTGATGATGCTTATTTTCACCTTCCGAAGCAAAAGCGGCGTTTAAATTTTGTGCTAAAGTTACAGTAACCGCTCAAGTGAGCAGAATCCGCCTGGAATTGAAATGGTTTTAATAATAATGCTGTTGAAATCACCCTTTTTTGTTAATGAACTTGCAGGAGTAAAAACAAATATTAATTTTATGTCATATCAAAGCCTTGTCCGAAATTTTTGATCGAACCTTTAACAGATCGCCCCAATGAACTTATTTTTTGTTGATGGCCTAAAACCTAATGGTAGCCAAGGAGAAGATCCTTATCAGGCTCACTCAGTTTTCCCTAAATTCTCATCTGCGGGAGAAGAAATTGTTTCAGAGAATTTTCTTCTGAGCAAAGATTTATCTGATTCGCTGAATTTGTTTGCGCATCAATACAAGACAGATGTTTTCACAGTATTATTTTCAGCTTTTAATTTATTGCTGCACCGGCATACAAATCACGAAGAAATTTGTGTCAGTTGCACTTTTGAAAGTGGTGATGAACTGAATGTAATGGATGACTTAAAGACTTCAGTTAATGGCGATGATAGCTTCATATCAATCTTAGATCAGATCAAAAAAAATATAGAGCGAACAAAAGTCCTTCAACGCGAAGCTTTAAATAAAGAAACACACCATCATTTATTTAACCCAAATCAGGAAAGAAATCATTTGTTTCCTGCTGTATTTATTGGTTTACATAAACAGGAAGAAAATGAATATGATCAGCATTTTTCTGCAATTCTTTCTGAATATAAAAATGAATATCGCAGTGCCATGGTGCTGGGTGATTCGGCGAAGGGGATAGAGGGCAACTTTGTTTACATTAATACAAAAATCGAAGCAATAGCAGCGAAAAGAATAGTTGGGCATTATGAGAATTTACTTCATGGGATTGTTCAAAACCCGAAAGAAAAAACTGGCGCGATGAACATGCTGAGTAAAGAAGAAAAGGAGGAGCTACTGGTGAAATTCAACAACACGGAAAAGGAATATCCATATCATAAAACGATCGTTGATTTGTTTGAAGAGCAGGTGATAAAAACGCCTGAAAATATTGCGCTTGTTCTCGGACACGAGAAGCTCGATTATAAAACATTAAATGAAAAAGCAAACAAGCTTGCCCGTTTATTGATTGATCACGGTGTTCAGCCTGCAGATAATATCGGATTGATTGCTGACCGAGGTTTCGACATGATCATTGGCATGTATGCTATTATGAAAGCAGGTGCTGCTTATGTGCCTATTGATCCTCAATATCCGGTCGACAGGCAGGAATATATTTTTCATCAGTCATCTATTAAGCTGATGATCGCTGACGGAGATTATGATCTGAAAAAATCATTGCCGGAAAATACATTCATAAATATTTCTAAAACCAATAGCGATAAATATAGCGGCGAAAATTTATACATAAAGACGGACAGCAAACAACTTGCTTATACGATTTATACATCAGGCTCAACAGGAAGGCCAAAAGGAGTGATGATCGAACATCATTCGGCAGTCAACTTAATTCAATGGGTGAACAATACTTTCGATGTCAAAGAATCTGACCGCTTGTTATTCATCACTTCCATGTGTTTTGATTTATCGGTGTATGATATATTCGGGATATTATCAACAGGCGGCTCAATAGCGATTGCTAAACAGGAAGAAATAAATGATGTGCAGAAATTGCCTTTGCTCCTTAAGCAATATGGAATTACTTTCTGAGACTCTGTTCCAACTACCATGGAATATGTTGTAAGGACACTTGAAAATTCAGGAGAAAAATATTCGCAGAAACAACTAAGGCTTCTGTTTATGAGTGGAGACTGGATTCCCGTCAGTCTTCCGGATAGGATAAAAATCTTTTTCCCCAATGCTCAGGTTATTAGTCTCGGCGGTGCTACGGAAGGAACTATATGGTCAAATTATTATTCT